>JBEIJG010000001.1:0-41471 GCA_040380385.1 Phycisphaeraceae bacterium
ATACTTGAGTTCCGGCCGGCAATCTGAGCGCGATTTGCGCTTCTTCTTCTCCGAGCAATCTCGACAAATCTTGTCGAAGAGCGCGCTCGGTGGGGATCGCAGATGCGCCGAGCCCGATCGCCGCGCGGCATGTCCAACCGCGTTGCGCCTCAAGACTCTGCTTCGGTCTCGTTTCTTCAGTCGCAGCGCGGCAGCCCCGCAAGATTCTGATCGCGCTCGCGCGAGCAGATCGCCTGGTTTCCGCGTTGGTTTCCGCGTTGGTTCCCGAGTTGGGTTGTCAAGTCCCTGACACCCCAGCGATCCCTGTCACCTAGATCCCTGTCACTTTGGTCCGCAATCTCTTTGGAGTTCTCCTCATGAAGTTTGGCTTTGCTTCGCTCGCTGTCCTCGCCGTCGCTTCCAGCGCTTCGGCAGATCTCGTCTGCGGTTGGACGATCACCACCGCATTTCCAACCGGCGCCGGCAACGTCCCAACGGGCGTGACCTACGGAGTCGGTGCAGGAGATCAGGGTGCGCTGACTGCAGGCTCGAGCCTCGACAGCGTTCACTCGAGCGCCGCGGCGACCTACACCTCGCCCGCAGGCAACGGCTCGCAGTACGCGTTCTCGAGCAACAACTGGGCGATCGGTGATTACTACCAAGCGAAGTTCTCGACGCTCGGCTTCACCGACGCGATCACCGTCACGTGGGATCAGGCCCGCAGCTCGACCGGTCCCAGCGCCTTCGAAGTGGTCTTCAGCACCGACGGTGGCACGAACTGGAACACCGCGCTCGCTTCCTACACTGTCCTTCAGTCGGGTGGTGGCGGAGCGCCGGGCACGTGGTCATCAACCACCTACAACGCGCTCTACACGAACACCCTCGCGATCAGCGGCATCGAGAATCTCTCGGAGGTCCTCGTCCGCTTCCGTGCCACGGGCGCGGCGGGCGGCGCGACGGGTTCGAACCGTATCGACAACGTCATGGTCTATTCCGGCGCCGTTCCGACCCCGGGCGCGGTTGCTCTCCTTGGACTCGCGGGTCTTGTTGGTCGTCGTCGCCGCTGAGCCGAAAGGCGCAGTAGGTGAGCGTCGTGGGCGGCGGGTGGAAAGCGTAGCCCAGCAAGAAACGCAACCGCGGGCCAGCCGAAAGGCTGGCCTGCGGTGTTTTTCATCATCCTGTTGTCTGAGCAGTGCGGCGAGGGATGGCGATGTATGGCGAGGCACGGCGAGACACGCCGCGCGCAATCCGTTCAGCAATCTCCCCACGCGCCGAGCAGGATCGCGAGATCCGAAGCGTCGACCGTGCCTGCGCCGTCGAGGTTGGCAGCGCTCTTCGTGGCACCCCAGTCGCCGAGGAGGGCCGCGAGATCCGCGGCGTTGACTTGGCCACTGCCGTCGACATCACCAACGCACGGCGCCGACGGCGTGAAGCGCGTAATCCAGCGGAAACTCGCTCCGAGCTGATTCACGACGTTCGCGTTGAGGAAAGTCTTGCCGTCGATCACATCGACCCGCGTGCCGCCCGTGTAGAGGTAGTCGCCGTTGTCGAGGAGATAGCAGCCGCGTGGCGAGAGGAAGACTTCCGGCGACGTGAAGCCGCCCGAGCCCTGACCAACCGAGTCGAAGAAGAAGATTCCCCACGGATCGCTGAAGCCCGTCAGCATGATGCCGCCATCGGGAAGTGCCTGGATTTGCTGCGGGAAATCGAAACTGATCACGCCGTCAGAATCAGCAAACGGCACCGACGAAACTACGCCAGTCGCGTTGACGAACTCGATGTCGTCCGTCGTCGAGTTGCCAACGAGGAATCCCGAGCCAAACGGAATGATGCCGCGCGGGTCGCCTTCGGCGGCGAAGTCGGCGAAGACGGTCGGCGGCGCGCCACTGCCATCAAGCGCGACGCGGAAGACCTTGCCCGCACCAGAACTGAAACCACTCGTGAAGTAGGCGAAACCGTCCTTCACACAGATTCCATAGGCGCCCGTGGTCACGCCATCGGTGACCGACGCAAGCGTGCGGAGATACGTGCCGGACTCCGAATACTCGAAGACTTTGTCCTCCTGCTCATCGGTCATGAGCAGGGTGCCGTTGCCACTCGGCACGATCTGAATGATCTGCTTCATGATCCCGTCGGCCGGGAAGTAGTTGTTGCTGATGAAGGTGCCGTCGGAGGCGTTGAAGGCCCAGACCTTGTCGGCGCCGGAGTCGGGAATGAGCAGGATGTCACCGGCCGCGTGCGCGAGCGAAACGGCGCCGAACGCGGCGATACACGCGGCGATGCGCGGGGCGAGAGCCGACGGTGCAAGAGCAGCCGAGGTGAGTGCCGAAGGGGAGAAAATCCGAGCGAGGGAAGTCGACGAGGGGAGGGCGCGAAGCATCGGCGGATTATCACACGGTCTTCCGTGTGGGCAAGCCAAAGTCTGATCCTGAGCGCAGTTCGCGGGGATTTCACGCTCGAAAGCAAGGGACCGCTCGTGCGCAGGCCCGAGATCCGAAGTGGAAACGTCCTTGGCACGGTGGTTGCCTTCTGGTGGCGGAGTCTCCGCCATGAGCGCAATTCCTGCCAACCTCGCCCGCGTTCCGAACCTTTTGGCGTCGAGAATTGCGCTTGGCGGCATTCAAGGCACCAATCGCGAGCTGCTTTTGCTGCAAGTTCGGCTCGCGAGCGGGAAGGAGTTCTCGCGTCCCTCGGAGAACGCGATCGGCGCCTCGACCGTCACCGTTTTGGATGACGTCATCGAACGCCGCGACCAACGCATCCGAAACCTCTCCCAAGCCGACGCCACGCTGAACTCGCTCGACGCGGCCCTCGCGGACGTCTCCGACATCCTGCAGGAGGCGAAGGGGATCGGCCTCTCGCAAATCGGTGTTGGTTCCGACGAAGCCACGCGGCGCAATCAAGCGGCCGTCATCGACTCGATGCTCGGATCGCTTACCTCGATCGCAAATCGCGATATCCGCGGCATTCACATCTTCGGTGGCGACGCGCACGCGAAGGCTCCCTTCACGAGTCTCCTTTCCGGCTTGCGTTACACCGGTACGGGCGCGGGTATGCGCGCCGACCTCGGTCTTGCAAGCGACATCCGTGTCACGATGGGCGGCGAGCAGGCGTTTGGTGCGCTCTCCGGCCGTGTGAAAGGCGATCGCGATCTTGATCCGTCGATGACCACCGCCACGCGTTTGGCAGACCTTCGTGGTGCGAACGGGAACGGCGTCCGCGCAGGCACGATTGAAGTCGAAGTGAACGGGACGGTCACGTCGGTTGACCTCTCTGACGCCGACAACGTGGGCGACGTCCTCAACCGCATTGCCACCGCGATTCAAGCGACCGATCCAGGTGCAACCGTCGCGATCGACGCGGCCAGCGGCGACCGTCTCGCGATCACCCCAACCGTCGGCAACACCGTTGTCATTCGCGATTCGAACTCGACGACCACGGCGGGCGACCTCGGACTTGCAGGGACTTACGCGGGCGGCGCGACCACGACGGGCCTCGATCTCGACCCGAAGATGACCGAGCTCACGCGGCTCGACAGCCTCTCGGGAATGACGCTCCCGCTCGGCGAAATCGTCATTCGCAACGGCGGTCAGGCGCGACGTTTCGACCTCGCGACCTTCGACACGGTGCAGGATTTTCAGAACGCTGTCGCTGCTTCAGGTATCGGCGTGCGCGTTGAGATTTCAGAAGACGCCACGAGACTCAACGTCCGCAACGAACTCTCGGGCGCAACGATGTCGGTCGAAGAACTTGGCGGGACCACGGCGACTGAACTCGGCATCCGCTCCTTCGCTGGCTCGACGCTGCTTGCTGATTTCAACGAGGGTCGCGGTGTGCGGCAAGCCGACGGCGCGATCGACGCGACAACGGGTCTTCCCGATCCAGCGGCCGATCGCGATATGCGCATCACGTTGAAGGACGGGCGCGCATTCGAAGTTGAAATCGATGGCGACCTGACGGTGGAAGATGTTCTTGATTCGATCAACAACGCGGCGGCGGCGGCGGGAATCACGCCTGCCGAGTTCACCGCGGCGCTTGCGTCGACCGGAAACGGCATCGAACTCACCGATACGACGACGGGCACCACAACGCTCGTTGAAGACATCAACAACTCGAACACCGCGACCGATCTCGGGATCGCGGGCTCGACCAATGCGGCAACTTTGAGCGGAACGGATCGCGCAACTGTTGCCGTTGACAGCGTTTTCGCGCACTTGATGTCGCTCCGAGAGGCGCTTCTCGCCAATGACGAGCGTGGCATTGAGTTTGCGACAGAGAAACTCGAAGCCGACCTCGGCCGCGCGACGGAAGCGCGTGCAGATGTCGGAGTTCGATCTCGGCGTCTCGCGGAAGCGACGGCGCGCGAGGAAGAACTTGGAATTCAGGACATGGCACTTCGCTCAAGCATTCAGGACCTCGACTTCACCGCCGCGGCGACCCGATTCGCGAGCCTCCAGCAACAGCTGGAAGCCGGACTCGCGGGCGCTTCTCGTGCAGTGAATCTCAGTCTTCTCGATTTCTTGCGCTAGTGAAGAGTTCGCCGCGTGTGACGCGGCAAACCATGCGAGGGCGCGGCCCCTTCGCATGGAAGGGCTGGAGCCCGACCGGCATGGATGCCGGAAGCAAGGAGTGTTTGGCCGACGGAGTAATGGCAATGCTGATTCAGACCACGCGCTTCGGCGCCGTCGAGATCGACGACTCCCGCATGCTCGAGTTCCCCGCTGGACTGCTGGGCTTCTCGAGCTATCGCACCTTCGCGCTTCTTCAGCCCGACGACAACGGCGTCTTCTTCTGGTTGCAATCAACCGAAAGCCCAGACCTCGCGTTCGTCGTGACTGATCCGGCGCTCTGGATTGCCGACTTCCAAGCCAACATCCGTAAGGAGCAGATGGAAGAACTCGGCATGACGGAGACCACCGACGCGCAGGTGCTTGTCATCGTCAACAAGCGCGATCAGTCGCTCACTGCGAATCTGCAGGGGCCACTCGTCGTGAATCCTACGAACCGTCGAGCGATGCAGTTGGTGCTCGCAGAGAAGAAGTGGTCGACGCGTCACGAGCTCGTGAAGCTCGCGGAAGCAGTGACCGCGAAGATTGCATAACCGTCGCTTCGGCGGCGGGTGGATGGCGCCGGCGCGACGCGCTGGCGAAACGGACACGGATGGACTTTCACTGGGCACGGATGCCCAAGGAGCCCGCGGATGTTGGTGCTCTCACGACAGCGAGATGAAACAATCATGATCGGAGACGACGTCGAACTGACGATCGTCGACATCCGAGGCGACAAGGTGCGGATCGGTATCAAAGCCCCCGCAACCGTGGCTGTGCACCGCAAAGAGGTGTACGACGCCATTCGAAACGAGAACCAGCAAGCAGCGGCTTTCCGCGGTGAACTGGGGACTTTCCGTCCGCGCGGGAGTGCGCGCGGCGGCGCAAGTACGACAGGCGGGACGGTCCTGCCTGCAGCCGCGAAGCTCGCGGCAACCCACACCGGCAGGCGCGAAACCGCCTGACCCGTCCGGGGAGACAGAAGCCCCGGTTCACGGGCCTCTCAGTCAAGGAGGATTGCCATGGCTCGCATCAATACGAACGTTCCGTCGCTCATTGCGCAGAACAACCTCAATCGCTCGAACAACGACCTCTCCACTCGCCTTCAACGCCTTTCGACCGGCCTCCGCATCAATCGTGGTGCCGACGATCCCGCTGGCCTCATCGTCAGCGAGCGTCTGCGCTCCGAGATCAAAGGCATGGGACAGGCGATCGACAACTCGGAACGCGCGAGTTCCGTCATCGCAACGACCGAAGGCTACCTCGCCGAAGTCGCGGATCTCTTGAACTCGATCAAGAGTCTCGTGGTGAACAGCGCGAACACGGGTGGTATCTCTTCGGAAGAGGTTGCGGCGAACCAACTCGAAATCGACAGCGCGATTGAATCGATCACGCGCATTTCGAACACCGCAAGTTTCGCGGGATTGCAGCTGCTCAACGGCTCGCTTGAGTACGTGACGAGCGGCATCAACGCAGCGAACATCGCGGGTGTCGATGTCCACGGCGTCCAGTTCGGTACGAACTCATCGATCGCTGTGTCGGTGGAAGTGACGCAATCTGCGCAAACAGGCGCGCTCTTCTTGTCTGCTCCGACTGGCGCACTTGCGTCGAGTGTGACGCTTGAAGTCGCGGGCAAGCTCGGCGTGCAGACACTGACGTTCGTCTCAGGCACTGCGCTTTCCGCAGTGATTGCCGCGGTCAACACCGTGCGTGATACGACGGGCATCAGCGCGAGCCTTCGCAACGGCGCGAGCCAGCTCTCGGGTCTTTACTTCAACTCGACTGGCTTCGGCAGCGACGCGTTCGTGTCGGTGCGCAAGATCGGTTCGGGCGGCGCATTCTTCCAAACGTATTCGGCGCCTGGTGGCACGGCAACGCAGCGCGATACTGGTCGCGATGTCAGTGCAATCATCAACGGCGCACTTGCGACTGGAAACGGAACGACCGTCTCGCTCAACACGCCGGCGCTCGCCGTCGACATGGATCTCTCGCAAAGCTTCGCGACGGCGGTCAGCGGTACTCCTTCGAGTTTCCGCATCACCGGCGGTGGCGCGACGTTCCAACTTGGACCGTCGATCACCACGACGCAGCAGGTCGGTATCGGTATTCAATCGGTTGCGGCAAGCCGCATTGGTGGCTCGTCGATCGAAGGCGCGCGGTACTTCCTCGACAGCCTCAAGAGCGGTCAAGCGAACTCGCTGCTCCTCGGTCGAACGGCTGAAGCGAGCGAAGTGCTCGATCAAGCGATCACTGAAGTCTCGGTGTTGCGCGGTCGACTTGGCGCTTTCGAACGCAACACGCTGCAGACCAACTCACGCAGTCTGCAGATCGGCCTCGAGAACATCACGTCGAGTGAGTCGAAGATTCGTGACACCGACTTCGCAGCTGAAACAGCAGCGATGACTCGTGCGCAGATCCTGCAGCAAGCGGGTACGTCCGTCCTCGCGACGGCGAACTCGAGTGCGCAGAACGTGTTGCGACTCCTCCAGTGAGTTTCGCGCGGGCTTGAGCCCGCCCGAACAGTCGTTACAGCCCTCCCAAACCGCCCGGCACGCGCCGGGCGGTTTTGTTTTTGGAAAGTTTCCTGAACCCCTCCGCTCGACCTCCGCAGGTCCATGCCCGTTATCGAGGTTGGAATGGGCTTTGAGCCAGCTCGGAACATGCGGCTTTCGCCTGATCCCGGCGGGGTTTGCACGAATCGTGCGGGAAATGCGCCCTGTGAATGAAGTCGCCTTCCTCGACTTCCGATCTCCAAGCCGTCGGGAACCTCAGTCCCGAATCGTTTCCGGGTGCAGGACGCGCCTTCCAACTTCAGTCGGACCCGTTGGAGGAACCAACGAGTATCGAAACAGGCCACCGCGAACGCGGCGGGCGCGAGCGCCCCAAGGCGGGGGCGGTCGAGAGAAACGCCGGAGATCCCGGCAAATCACGGAGGACAGCAGTCATGAGTCGTATCAATCAGAACATTCCATCGCTCATTGCTCAGCGCGTGCTGGGCGGTCAGAACAAGGGTCTGGCCCAGAGCCTTCAGCGCCTTTCGACCGGTCTCCGCATCAACCGCGGCGCCGACGATCCAGCAGGCCTGATCGCGTCGGAAAACCTCCGCGCGGAAAAGACCGCGATCAACAGCGCGATCTCGAACTCGCAGCGCGCTGAGCAGGTCGTGAACGTCGCCGAAGGTGGTCTCCAGGAAGTTTCGAACATGCTTGTCGAACTCCAGGGCCTCGTCGGTGCAACCGCAAACGAAGCAGGCGTCTCGCAAGAAGAACGCGACGCAAACCAGCTCCAGATCGACTCGATCCTTCAGACGATCGACCGTATCGCAAACGCGACGAGCTTCCAGGGCACCAAGCTTCTCAACGGTAACTTCGATTACACGGTCTCGGGTCAGTCGACCTCGCTCACCGATGTGACGATCAACGCCGCGAAGTTGTCGGATGCTGGCACCGCCCGTGCGGTGACCGTGACCGTCCTTCAGTCGGCTCAGACCGGCGCCGTGTTCCTCTCAACGGGTGCAACCTTCGGCAACGGCGGTTCGGGCGAAGTTTCGTTCGAAATCACCGGTGAGAAGGGCGTCCAGCAGTTCACCTTCGCGTCGGGTACCTCGCAGGCCAACATGCTCGCCGCCATCAACAGCTTCAAGGACGCGCTCGGCGTCTCGGCTGTGCAGGCGACCGACACGGCCCGCGTCCAGATCAACTCGACCGGTTACGGCGCCGATGCGTTCGTCCGCGTCAAGGAACTCTCCAACGAGAACACGACGAGCTTCATCTTCGCATCGAACGCCTCTGCATCGGCTGTCGACGATCTCAAGGACAGTGGCCGCAACGCCACCGTCCTCATCAACGGCACCCAGGCCACTACGGACGGCCTGACTGCCCGCGTCTCGAGCGACGGTTTCGACGTCAGCGTCTCGATCGGTGGTACGAGCTCGCTCAACGCCGCTGGTCAGTCGACGACGTTCAACATCACCGGTGGTGGTGCGAACTTCAACCTCGCTCCGTCGGTGAACCTCGCTGGTAAGGTCTCGCTCGGTATCGAAACGGTCACCACGGGTAACCTCGGTGGTGGCGGCGCAGGCTTCCTCTCGAACCTCAAGTCGGGTGGTACTGCGAACGTCCAGAACGGCGACCTCTCGAAGGCGCAGGAAGTGATCGACGCAGCAATCAAGCAGGTTTCGAGCCTCCGCGGTCGTCTCGGCGCGTTCCAGAAGAACGTCGTCGGCGCCACGATCTCGAGCCTCGGCGTTGCACTCGAGAACACGACCGCCGCTGAAAGCGCGATCCGCGACACGGACTTCGCTGCGGAAACCGCTGCGATGACTCGTGCGCAGATCCTCTCGCAGGCTGCGACCCAGTCGTTGGCGCTCTCGAACAGCGCGCCTCAGCAAGTGCTCTCGCTCATCGGCTAAGCCCTCGGGCTCACCGAGAGCGGGGCGGAGGCGCCCGCAAGGGATACATGAGAAAGAGGGGGCGGCCCGGAGGGGCCGCCCCCATTCTCTTTTTGCATCAGCGACCGATCGGCCTCTTCAGCGCGGCGACGAAATTTTTCGACTTTCCATTGGACAGCCCCCGAACTCGGGCTACTTTGCGTCCCGGAGGGAGGGACCCTCAAAAGGGAGAGAAGGTCCCTCATGTCTGTGAAACGTGGATGGCCCAGTGGGCCCGTTTTTACGGGTTTTTCACTTGGCAAGCGCTTGAAAGGCGATTTTTCCCATCGCCTTGCGAGAGCAGCAGCACTGTTCGTGCTGGTTGGTGTTCTCCCAACCATCATGATCGGGTCGGCGGCGGGTTCGCTTGCGGACACGCCGGGTAGGGGTTCGCTTGGGATGAATTCAGGGATGGACTCGTTTGGGACGAGCGCCTCCCAATTGACTTCGCGCCGAGCAGCTTCGAACGAAGCCTCTTCGAATGAAACGAAGGGCGATTCGATTCGTTCATCGATGGATCAGTTTGGCATGGCAGCGGTTGGAACGACCGAAGCCGAGAGTGAGTTGAAGGAGTCCGATCTGGACAATCGGAATGCTGTGCCACCTGCACGGCCTCTTCAAAATCGCACTCGGACTCGCATCGAACCAATCGTCCAAGGCGCAGCGATGGAAATCGCGATCGGCCTGCCTCGTGAATGACGGAGTTCTCACTTCGAACGAGTTCATGCTTGTTCGAAACACGAGATTGGCTTGACAGGAGCCACCCCGTCAAAGTGCAAGCGCCCCTGGACCGGGCAGCAACGCGCGTACGAGTGCCGTGTGACGGTAAGGAGTGGATGGCGAGTCAGTGAGTTGATGGCAACGATCGAGCAGTTGGGTTCGCACTGTTGGACGACATGCGGACCGCACGCGAGGTCACCGAGTAGTGAGGAGGGTTTGGGGGCCGCAAGGCCACGGTGGAGGGAACACCGAAAGACCAAACAAAGCCAGGCAACTTCACGAGACAGAACTCGACGTGCAGCGATTGGACACCGCAGCACACCAGCACACCGAAACCGTTACGAACCCGCGCAAGCGGGTTCGTTCATTTTTGGCGACCGAGGCGGGTTCTTGCACGGATCCGTGCACAGTTTCGAGTCGATCGCGTTTGCGTGCATGCAACATGGTCGGAGCATGAGGCTCGGGGGTCAGCGCCCACGACACGCCGGCTGCGACGCTGACTGCAGGCGGTTCCGTATTGTTTCGATGTTCAAGCTTGCTCGCGCGTCGTGACCGCTGCGCGTACCTTTCGCGCGTGCATCGTCGATCTGAGCCTGAGTCAACTGCAACCGCTGAGCGCGCGCATCTCCATGCGCTGGATACGCAGCGTGCACGGGGTGGAGTTTCTCGCCGCAAAGCACTCGGTGCGCACTACACACCACCGACGCTCGTGGATCATCTCATCCACGAAGCACTGCACGGCGTTCGCGCGCTGAAGGAGTTGGGCTCTTTCCTCGATCCTGCGTGTGGATCGGGGAATTTTTTGGTCGCGATGACGAAGGAGTGGGCGCGCCGGACGAAAGAGCCCATCGCGTCTGTGCTGGCGGATCGCGTGTATGGCATCGATCTTGACGCCGAAGCGGTTCGTCTCGCGCGCGAAGCGCTGCTGGCACTCTTACCCGCGCGCACGAGTACCAAGGTGCGGGAGCGGGTCGCGCAGGCACTTGGGTCGCATGTGATCAAAGGCGACGCACTGGATGCTGAGGTTCGCGCGCGCCTTGGCGTTTGCGAGTTTGGCATGGTGCTTGGGAATCCGCCGTTTCTCAGCCAGTTGAAGCGGGGGACTGTTGCCTCGCGTTCTCGCGCGCGCGCCGTTTCGGTTGCGACGCACGGCGCGGTACGGCGCTATGCCGACGGAGCAACGGCGTTTCTTCTCGTTGGACTTGAGTGCTTGAAGCCGCGCGGACGACTCGCGTTTGTCATGCCGATTTCGTTTTTGTCCGCCGGTGACGCAGGGGCCGCACGTGCGCGCGCGTTGGAAATCGCAGGTTTGAACGCGATTTGGTCGGCGCATGAAGGATTCTTCACGGATGCGAACGTACGCGTCTGTGGCGTGGTTTTGGAACGCGACAGACTCTCGCGCGGCCGCGGCCCGACGACGTCAAGGCACAAGCAATCGACATCGGTCCGGCGAGCGTTTGGAGCCGAGTTCGAACCACTGTCGTCTTGCGAATGGTCGCCGAGCACGCGAGATTCGACGTGGTCACCGCTCCTCGCAGAAGCATTTGGAGCACCTAGAACTGCCATTCAAGTTGCTGAGGGTGCGACGCTTGGAAACTTCGCCTCGGCAACAGCCGACTTTCGCGATCAGTACTACGGATTGCAGGCCGCCTTGATTGAAGATCCGCGCGCAGTCGCGCCTCTCGTGACGACCAAACACATTGACTTCGCGTGCAATCGATGGGGGGGCTGTGATGTGCGCATCTTTCGAAACACGCGGCGGCATCCAGCGATCGATCTCGACGCGTTGTCCGAACAGCCGAAGATGCGCGCATGGCTCGAGCGGCGGCGCACGCCGAAGGTGCTCGTGGCGACGCAGACGAAGATCATGGAGGCGTGGGTCGACGAAGCGGGGCTCGCTGTTCCGCTCGTGCCGCTTCTGACGGTGCAGCCTCATCGCGCGGCGGATCTCTGGAAAGTTGCGGCGGCGATCGCGTCGCCAGTGGTCGCGGCGCGTGCAGTCGCGCTCTATGCCGGTAGCGCGCTCAGTTCTGGAGCAATCAAGTTGTCGGCGAAACAACTCCTCGCGATGCCGACGCCTTGTGACCTCGCGCTCTGGGGCGAAAGTGCGCGGATCTTTCGGCAGATCTCGCGGGAACGTGGCGAAGTGAAGCGCGCGGCGCTGCTCGCAGACTTCGCTGAGGTGTCCTGTCGTGCGCACGGACTTGAGGGCAAGTCTTTGCACGAGACGATGCAATTCTGGAAGACGCGGGCTGGGCTCGCTTGAGCGCGAGATTGCCAAAAAGCACATCGCCCGCGAGATGCGGGCGATGTGGGGATCTCAATGAAACTCGCGAGAAGCGAGCGATCTCAAGAACGGCTTAGGCCGCGGCTGGGATCGCGGTCGTGTTCTTCTTTGCGACGTCGACGAGCGCGTCAAAGGTCTTCGGGTCTTCGATCGCGATCTGCGAGAGCATCTTGCGATTCAGAAGAACGCCAGCGCGCTGCAGGCCGTTGATGAAGAGCGAGTAGCGCGTGCCGCGCATACGGCAGGCTGCCGTGATACGGGTGATCCAGAGCGCACGGAAATCGCGCTTGCGGGCGCGACGGTCGCGCCATGCATAACGCTTCGCGCGCATGATGGCGACCTTCGCCTGTTGCTTGTGACGGGACTTGGTGCCGTAGTAACCGCGAGCCTCGCGGAGAAGCTTGCGGCGGGCCTGCGTGCGTGCTGCACCCTTACGTGCGCGTGACATGGTTCAACCTCTTGATTGCGCTCTTGATTGCGACCGGCGGGGGCTTGGTACCACCCAAGCACTTCGGACCCGACGATCTTTGGTCCGTGATGTCTTTGCGAACGACTTCGAAGGAGAGTTTTCCAACGAAGTTCGTCGCGAGAAACGCTGTGATGTTTGCTTCGCTTGTTGTTCTGTTCGCGTCAGACCGCAACAGCAACTTCGCGGTTTGCTTCACGCAAATCGTGGAGTTCTTGCGAGAGCAGCGGACGGAACAAGAGCTTGCTGAGCGCGCGGATATCACCAGAGCGCGCGTAACGACGCTTGCGATAGCTCTGGATCTGCGTGCCTGCCTTGTTCGACTTCAGGTGCCGGCTGTGCGGACGGCCGAAGCGAATCTTGCCCTTCTTCGAGATCTTGATGCGCTTGGCGAGGCCCTTGTGGCTCTTGTTCTTCGGCATAGGTACTTCCGTTCTGGAGGGTCGATGAAGATAGCAGAACCCTTGGAAGACGCAAGGCCGTCGCCCATGATCACGTTGGGTTATCGGAGAGAGCGGGAGATCTTGGGTTGCAGGTGGCGCATCGAGCTCGGCGCGACCATCCAACCTCGCGGCTGGAAAGCCTCGCTCACTGCATCAAGAAGATGTCGAACCCGATCCAGTCGATGGGGGCGTCGACGCCATCCTCAAGTTGCCCGCGATCCATCGGAATCCAGATGTTCTCGGTGTGGCTCGGCATTTGGGCCGACGCGGGGAGAACAAGTACGGGCGTCGCGACAAACTCCACCGAGCCATCGGTGAAGAGCAAGTTCTGGCCGCGTCCGCCGTGTTCGGGGCTGTTCATCGAGAACGTTCCAACCGAGCGCCCGCGACGCATGAGATCAATGACGGGATTGCGATCGGCGACAGCGGGCGCGCGGAATCCACCGCCCCATGCAAAGTTTGCCATCGCGTGGGGCACTTGATAGGCGTAGCCCTCGCCGGTGGTGTCGTTGCCGCAGGCAGTGCAGCCCTCGCCGCAGTACTGGCCGTCCACGAGTGGGTCGAGATGATCGCTGTTGCGATACTTGTGCCAGCCGCCAAGCGATGAGAAGTTCGGGAGCAGCGATGCCTGAATGGGCATACTTCGGTGATCACCGTAGTACGCCGCGATGCCGCCGCCGAGTTGACGGAGATTCTCGCTGCATCGGAGATCCGCGTTTCGACCGCTCATCCACGCGAAAATCGGCGCGCCGATGGAAACCAGCAGAATGGCCGCGCAAGCAATCGCGATGAAATCGTGCCAGCGACCTGAGCCCAGTTTGGGTTGAGCCGCAGGCTCAAGGCGCATGCGCGCGGCTTGCGCTTCGTCTTCACGCGCGATGCGCGCGAGCGTGAGATCGACGAGGCTTTCATCTACGGGCTCAGCCTCGTAAGAATCGAGTCGTCCGAAGAGTTGTGATGCCGCCGCGAGGCGTGCGGCAAGCGCTGGATGTGCGTTGGTTGCTTTCGCGAGATCGAACTCGTGCTCGATCAGAATGTCGATGGCGACGCAATCGGATTCCGTGAGCGTCGCAGGCGCGCGCGTATTGCTTTCGCTCATGCCTTCACGCGTGCCTTCGCTTGACCCTTCGCTCTTGCGGTCGGTCGCGTGCGCGTCGTTGGTATCGTTCTCTCGGTTCATGCGGCGACGCTGCTCAAAAACATGTGCGAAGGCGGGGGAACGGGACACGACACGGGGAAGAGTTTCATTCGTCTTCCTCCTTCCGTGCGCGGAGCGGCAGGGGCTTCGCGTCGACGCGAATGCCGCGTCGGGCGCAGGCGATTCGCCAACTCTCTGCGAAGCAAGCGACTGCCGCGTGCAAGCGACTCTTTACAGTGCCGAGTGGAATCGCGAGGCTGTCTGAAATCTGCGCGTAACTCATCTTTTGGAAGTACGCGAGCAGCAGGATTTCGCGGAAATGTCCGGGCAACTCATCGACCACGAATTTGACAATCGATGCTTCGTCGCTCGCTTCGAGAGAGGACGCGGGAGCAGCGTCATTTCCGTCGAGCAAATCGACGAGTGATGCATCTGATTGCGCTCCAACCGGAGCATCGAGACTCACCGCAGAGCGCCGCTTTTGTCGGCGCAGGTAGTCACGACCTTTGTTTGCGGCGATGGTGTAGAGCCACGGCTTGAAGCGGCGTTCTTCGTCGAAGTTGTCCGCCGAGAGATGCACCTGCAGAAACGCTTCCTGGAAGACGTCGTCGGCGCCGGTGCGATTTCCAACCAAGCGTGTCAGAAAGCCGTGCAATTCGCTCTTGTAACGGTCGATCAGGACGCGAAGCGCGCCGGAATCGCCCGCGCGATGCGCCACAACCAACTGTTCGTCTGAGCGTTGGTCGCGGGTTGTCGCGTGCGCGGAGGCGTTGGTGGCGGTCTGCGAAGATGAATGTAAAGAAGGGCTCACGCGGTAGGTGTGAGCGCTCTTGCTCGCGCGCTCGCCGCGGAAGATATCCGAGAATGGCGTGTCGGTCCGAGCTGCAACCGCATCTCGTCGGAGCGATTCGTAACTTTCACGCGTTCCGAAACTTCCGCTCCCCGATGGAGTTTCGATCGCCTTCGACACACGCCGTGCGATACGGCGGGCGGCGGCGGTTGCGCGCTTGGCCGAGTGCTTCGTGGCCCCCTTGACCTTCGCGAACGACGCATGGAACGCTTGCACCACGGCCTGTTCGGGTGCCGTCCCGTGGAGGCAATCGAATTGGAGGCAATCGAATTGGAACCGAGCGAATTGGAGCCAAGCGAAACCCGCCCGTTGGGTCGGGCTGAGGTGTTCGGCTTGCAGGGCGATCGCTCGGGACATCCGCGCGCTACGGCAGCGAGGCCACGAGTGGTTCGAAAGAAGATGCGATTTTCCGTAGAATCCCCGACCCGTTCTCGGAACGTTCCGATGCGTCCGGGAGGCTGTTCGACGCCGCAGAGGCGGCATGTAGGCGTTGGTCATCCAACGCCGTTCTCTAAGAGGTGTTTCGCGATGGGCGTCCCGATCAGCCAGATGTGGACTGTTGCCACCTATGTCCTTGGGCAGAAGCTCCGTGGGCGCAAGCGTTATCCGCTCGTCCTCATGCTCGAGCCGCTCTTTCGCTGCAATCTCGCGTGCGCCGGCTGCGGCAAGATTCAGTATCCCGCGCACATCTTGAAGCGCCACCTCACGGCCCAGCAGTGCTTTGACGCGGCGGAGGAATGCGGTGCGCCGATGGTTTCGATTCCGGGCGGCGAGCCGCTGCTCCACCCCGAAATCAAGGAGATCGTCGAGGGGCTCGTCGCGCGCCGGAAGTACATCTACCTCTGCACCAACGCGTTGCTCCTCAAGGAGAAGCTCGAGGCAGGGCTCTTCAAGCCGTCGAAGTACCTCACCTTCAGCGTCCACATGGACGGACTCGAAGAGAACCATGACTTCGCGGTTTGCCGCGAGGGGACGTTCCAGAAGGCCGTCGAAGGCATTCGCCTTGCGGTCAAGATGGGCTTCCGCGTGACCACAAACACAACGCTTTTCGAGGGCGCCGATCCAAACGCGGTGCGCGCATTCTTCGACGAGATGATGGCGCTCGGCGTCGAAGGCATGATGCTTTCTCCGGGCTATGCCTATGACAAGGCGCCGGATCAGACGGGCTTCCTCAAGCGTCGTGAGACGAACCAACTGTTCGAGATGATTCTCTCGAATCGCAAGGATGGGAAGCGTCGCTGGGTGTTCAACCAGTCGCCGCTCTTCCTTGAGTTCCTGATGGGTAAGCGCGGTTACGAGTGCACGCCGTGGGGGATGCCTTGCTACAACCTCTTCGGTTGGCAGAAGCCGTGTTACCTCTTGCAAGAGGGCTACGCCGAGACGTTCGCTGAACTCATGGACGAAACCGTTTGGGAAAACTATGGCCACGCGTCCGGCAATCCAAAGTGTGCAAACTGCATGGTGCACTCCGGGTACGAGGCGAGCGCGGTCGACCACACGTTCTCGAGTTTCGGCGGGCTGTTTGCGACCGTGAAGGCCATGGTCTTCAACGCATATGCGAACCCGAGCGCGAAGTCGCGGCTTGCCGACGAGGCGAAGAAGCCGCACGGTCCGGCGCTCCACTTGGTGCAACTTGGGCTTGCAGAAGATGTCGAGGGCGAGGGCGGAAAGCGCGTGCTGCGGCTCAAGCAGTCGGCGTGATTTCTCGCGCACTTCGACTGTGCACGGCACGCGCCGTGGAGTTCCGGCAGGTGCCAGGCACGTGCCATGCAGGTGTCAGGCGCCTGCATGGCATCTGCCAAGTACTGCCGTGACGCGGTTCTAAACAGTTGGATTTTCTTGACTTGCGCCTGGTGCTAGCCAGTGCACGGCACGTGTCTGGCGCGTGTCTGGCGCGTGTCTGGCACGTGTCTGGCGCGTGTCTGGAACGTGTCTAGCACCGTTAGATCTATCGGCATTGTGCACATCCTGTCGGACCTTCGCTCCGCGCGTACGTCCGCGCGACACTCCTGAGTTATGCCATTCCGTGCCGGTGCCATCTCGTATCGACGTTTCGCCATCACCGGCGACGCGCCGAATCTCCTCGACTCGAAGTTCTACGACGCCCTTCGCGAGAACGCGCTTGGCGAACTCGAGCCGATCAAGCCTGGTGAGACACACGTCGGTTGGACTGCGGGCCGTCACCTCTTCGATCGATCGTTTGATTACGAGCGCGTCGGCTTTGGCAGCGGTGCACTGCTCGGTTACCGCGTGGACTCCGTGCGCATTCCGCCCGAGATCAAAAAGGCGTACATCGCAATGGCGGAAGACACGCGTTTGCAGCCGTCGAAGGATGGTGGCGGCGCGTACCTCCCGCGCAGCGCGAAGAAAGAAGCGCGCGATGATGCGATGCGTCGTATCGAGGAGGAGATCACCGAAGGTCGCTATCGGCGCCCGAAGCACACGCCCATCTATTGGGATTTCTCGAAGTCGACGTTGTACGCGCAAGTTTCGGCGGATACCGAAGTCCAAGCACTTCGTCGACTCTTCGTCGACACCTTTGAACATACGGTCGCACCACGCACGGCCGGAACGATCGCGCTCGACATCCTCGCGGCGAAGGGACGCTCGGCGGATTACGACGACTTGCGCGCGGAGCCGCTCTCGAGCGCGCCGCCTGAAATCGAACTCGCGCGCGAAGATGGTTCGCGCGCATCGGCCGATCGCCCAGAGTTTCCTTGGACCGCGAACGAACCGCAGGATTTTCTCGGCAATCTCTTCCTCTTCTGGCTGTGGTGGCAATGTGATGTGCACGAAGGGCTCGTCACCACGGCGGATGGCGACATTGCGATCGTGATCGATAAGGCGCTTGATCTTGAGTGTGCGTGGGGCCTCTCCGGTCGCACGAGTCTGCGTGGCGACGCGCCCACGCGGCGCGCCGAGACTGCGCGCGCGGTGCAACTTGGAAAGTGGCCGCGCAAAATCGGGCTCACTCTCTCGAGTTTCGGCCGCGTGTGGGAGTGTTCGCTCCAAGGCGATCGTTTCGAAGTCTCGGGCTTGAAACTGCCGAAACCTGAGGACAAACCGCAGTCACTGCGCGCCGCGATCGAAGAGCGACTCGATAGCTTCGCAACATTCGACGCAGCGCTGATGTCGCTCTATCGCGCCTTCATCGAAGAACGTACCTCGCGTTCGTGGCCAACGCGTCGTGCGGAAATGCGCGCGTGGATCAGCGAACTCGGCGCGACGCGCAAGCAGATCGCGGTTGGTGTGTGATCGGCGGGTGCTGCGCTCTGAAGCGACGTTGTGAGCCTCGCGCAGCGCGGTTCACGCGCTCGTAGAGCCGCTGGCCGCGCGCACCGCTTCGACAAATCGCCGAATCTTCTCGTGGTCTTTCACACCGCGCGATTTCTCAACGCCGCTGGAGACGTCAACGCCCGCGGGTTTCGCAGTGTGGATCGCTCTCGCAACATTCTGCGCATCGAGTCCGCCTGCGAGAAAGCACTTCGTGCGCACATCGCTTGAAAGTTCGCCGAACGCTGCGTGATCAAAGGAGACGCCGCTTCCCGCGACGGGCCCGTCGACGACAAGTCGCGTCGCGCGGCCACTCGCGAGCCACTCGTGCGTTGCGGCAGGGGAGAAGTGCAGACCCTTCCAGCATTCCCACGCGCGATACGGCGCGAGGGAATCAGGCGTTTCATCGCCGTGAAACTGCAGAATCGGAAAGGCTTCGAGCGCGGCGGCCGTCTCAACATCAACGGGGAGTCGGATCACCGCAACGGGCATCGCGCCGAGATCCGCAATTTCAAGCGCGAGCGCGCGAGCTTCGGCCGGCGTAACGCATCGCGGGCTCGAAGGAACAAGCACGACGCCGACAAACTGCGCGCCTGCGTCGACGCAGACATCCACCGTCGCGAAATCGCGTACACCGCAGATCTTGACGAGCGTGCGACTCACGCAGCGCCTCCTCTTGCGCCACCCGTTGCGCCACCCGTTGCGCCACCGGACGTACCACCTCTGGCGCAATCGGCACGCAGCGATGCCGCGATGGCCGCGCGATCGTTGTCGAGCGGACGCCCTTCGAGGCCTTCAAGCGTCTTCGCCGCAGCCTTCGCGTCGCCCAATCGGCGCAACTCGATCGTCGCGAGCATCAGGCGCGCATCGTCGACCATCGGGTGTGTGCGGAATCGCTCGAGAAACAGGCGATATCCCTGCGCGGCCAACGCGTGCTGCCCACTGCGCGCGAGTTCATTCGAAACATCGAGTTGAATCTCGGAAGGCAGCGTCGCAGTTGGAAGTTCTTTCAACAGTTTCACGTAGAGCTGTGCCGCGAGCGTGTAGTCACGCTCACGATGCGCCGCCGCAATCGTTCGGCGAAGGACGAGTTGTGCCTCGGTCTCCTTGGAATCTGCACCGGAGCGCACGCGGCCTGCAATGACGCCGGACGTTCCTGCGAGCCCTGCCGATTCCATCGCCAAGCGCATCTCGCGCCGACGTCGCCATTGCTTCAGCAGGAAGAGCGCGTCGGCATCATCGCGCGCAAGGAGTCCGGAGGCGAGAAGCGCGAGCCCGATCAAGAATCCGAAGACGATGCCGCCGAGGTGGGCGAGCGTCGCGATGCCGGAATTCGCCGCGCCCGACCAATCGACGATCGTGCGCACGACATCCAGTGCAACGGCAAACGCCATCATCCACTGGATCGACACTTGGGCTGGCAGAAACTGCGGGATGGCGATTCCGCGCACGTTGGCGCGGGGATAGAGCGCAAAGGCCGCACCGAGCAGCGCACTCGTCGCACCGCTCGCGCCGATCGCGGGGGCGAACCCCTGCGCAGGGTCGAGCCAATGACCGATCCACGCTTGGGCGATGCCTGCAGCAGCGCCGCCCGCGAGGTAGATCGCGAGAAATCCAAAGCGACCGAGTCGGCTTTCAAGGACGACGCCGAACGCCGCAAGGAAAAACATGTTCGAGAGCAGGTGGAACCATCCACCGTGCAAGAACTGGTAGGTGATGGGCTGCCACCACTCGAAGTACTTGTACGAGATGGCATACCGACTGAGGATCTGGATTCGATCGGCAACCTCGGCGGGAGAGCTCGGACGGCTGTCCGTGAGCAGAAAGCAAAGCACGGTCGCCACGACGAGAAGCGGGACGAACAGGGGGCGATGTCCGCCGTCGCGATCGGTACCCGTCGGGATCAGAAACATGGGGCGGGATGATACGGGCCGATCCCCCGGGTTTGACCGCCTCGCGGCCTAGGAGGGCGCCGAGAACCGTTGGAATTCCGCGAAGGCGGATGGCGGCGCATTCCCCTCGACACGTCGATTCGCTAGCATCGACATTCTTCGCAACCGACGGGCTGTTCAGCGCGAAGGGCGGGCGCGTCGTGCCCGCTTCAATGGCATGCTCGAGTTTCGGACAGCATCAACGCCTCGCTGCCCGCTGGGCGGACCGTGGCTGACGAACACAGAGCCGAGAGAGATTGAACATGTCTGTCGCCCAGATCCAGCCTCAAGTCACGATGACGACCGTAAGTCCTACCACCATGTCTACGCCCGCCGCACCTGCCGCTCCGTTCTACGACAAGGGTCTCGCCAATACCGTCGCCGCCGACACGCAGATGTCGTTCATCGATGGCGGAAAGGGCGTCCTTGAGTACGTCGGCATTGATATCGACACCCTCGCGCGCAACTCGACCTATGAGGAGACGGTGTATCTCCTTTGGAATCGCAAGCTTCCAACCACGGCCGAACTCGATTCGTTGAAGAGCGCGCTGCAGGCGGAGTACGAGATTCCAGACGCAATCTACGACATGATCAAGTCGTTCCCGAAGGACGCCGTGCCGATGCACGCCCTTCGCACGTTGGTTTCGGCGCTCGCGCTTCATGACAAGGACGCTGAGTCGAGCGAAACCAACCCCGCGGGCATCGAGCGCGCGAAGCGCCAGTCGCTTCGACTGGTCGCAAAGACGCCGACCTTGATCGCGAATTTCGATCGTCACCGCTCGGGCAAGGCGTTCGTCCGCCCCGATAAGTCGATGGACATCGCAACCAACTTCCTCTGGATGTTGAATGGCGAGAAGCCAACCGACGCGATGGCGAAGGGCCTTGATATCTGCTTGATTCTGCACGCGGATCACGGGCTGAACGCTTCGACGTTCGCCGCGCGCGTCACGATTGCGACCCTCTCCGATATGTACAGCGCGATGACCACCGCGGTCGGCACGCTGAAGGGGCCGCTCCACGGCGGTGCGAACGAGGAAGTCATGATCATGCTCGACGAGATCGGTTCGATCGAGAAGGTCGACGACTACGTCAAGGGCAAACTCGAGCGCAAGGAGCTCATCATGGGCTTCGGTCACCGCGTCTACAAGGCGTACGACCCGCGTGCGACCTACCTCAAGACCTTCGCGAAGCAGATCGCAACCGATACCGGCAACCTGCGTCTCTTTGAAATGAGCCAACGGATCGAAGGCATCGTGCTCGCGGCGAAGGCCGACAAGGGCATCTTCCCGAATGTCGACTTCTACTCAGCTACGACGTACCACTGCCTCGGCATCAAGACCGATCTCTTCACCTGCATGTTCGCGTTGAGCCGCATGTCGGGTTGGTGTGGTCACTGCATCGAGCAGTTGATGGACAACCGTCTCATCCGCCCGCAGGCGAAGTACAACGGGCCACACGCAGCGACCTACGCGCCGATCGCGCAGCGCTGAACGGCGTTGACTGCGGCGGTTCAAATCAAGACAGAACACAATCAAGGGGCCCCGGTCTTTGCCGGGGCCTCTTGTGTTTTTGGTTGCATTGCCTTCGTGACGTGTGTCGTCGCAGGGCTCGGCGACGCGCGTTACGGGGTCGATTTCGTCGGTTTCGGCGACTGCGGATAAAGCAGCATGCGATCGTGGCAAAGCAGCACGATGTCGTTCGCGCCGTCGCCGGTGAAATCACCGATGAGCGCCATGCTCGGCTCGAATTCACGTGGTTCACCTGCTTGGAAGAGCCGCGTTTCGAAGACCCGGAATCGGGTCATCGGAAGCAGTTTGCCACCCTCGCTGAAACTGAGGACGCCAAGCGACTGTTCGCCCGCATCGAGTGTCACCAAGTCGAGGAAGCCGTCGCCGTTGACATCGCCCGCGATGACTTCGTGATCGACTTGCTGAATGCGATCGGCGCGGAAATTCGCGACTTCTTCGAGCGCGAGTCGTCCGCCATCAAGGCGCGCGATCGCAAAGCCATCGTCGCCAACGAGTAGGACGTCTTCGGAGGTGCCGCCGCTGAAATTGCCCGCGCGCACAGGCCCGAACTTGAACCCAGTCACCGGGTGTTCATCGGATTGAGTCCACTTGCCAGCGCTGTCTTTCGCAAAGACCGCGAGCGTCGCGTTCTCGCGATCCGCCGCGACGAGTGTGTCGCCGCGCACGGTGAGTGCCACGAGTTTCGCATCGGCGCGCGAGGCATTCATCTGGGCGACAACTTGCCAACCGGGCGGATTTGCGCCGGGTGCGTAACGCAGCGCGCGGATGAAGTTCCGATCGGCCACGACGAGTTCCTTCTTGCCGTCGCCATCGACATCGAACGCGACCGAATTCCCCGCGTTGGCGGCCTGCGCGAGACCGAACTGCGCCATGTCCTTCGATTCGCGGAGTTCAAACGACGTCGTACCATCCTTCTCAACGGCTTGCAGCATCGACATCGGCTTGTCCGCCGTGAGCAGCAAGAGATCAGTGCGGCCATCCTGATCGGCGTCGAGCGCGAGAATCGCATCGGGGCCCTTCACGAGTGCACCGAGTTTGATGACTTCCGCGGCGGCCTGTGTGTCGCCATTGACGGGCAGGAGTTCGAGTTGGTAGTTGCGTCCATCCTTCGTGATGACCGCAGCACGCGGGCCAGACTCGAGTTGGACAAGCGAGAGCACCGCGGGCGTAACGCCGGGCGACAAGGGGAGTGCGGTTGGAAATGAGAGCGCGCCGTTCGTCCAGGCGCTCTTGCCAACAACGCCTTCTTTCTCCGAGAGAACGAACACTTCGTCGCCGGGCTTGCCATCGACGTTCCCTGCAGCGACGGCGTCGATTTCCGCGAAGCTCGGCTGCGAAACGCCAGGTTGCAGGCCGCGGCCTTTCTGCTGTCGGTAGACGGTCACAGCGCTTGCGGCAGGATCGCTCGAGATGACATCCGCGAGGCCGTCGCCATCGACATCGCCGACGGCGTACGAGCGCTTCTTGCCGCCCGCCGCGGAGAAAACCTCAAGTGAAGCATCACGCGCGCCGGAAGCGTCTTCCACGAGTTCTTCGACGACGAGCCGCTTCGACTGCCGCTCAATGCGCGCAAGCAGATCTTTCTTCGTGCCGGGAAGTCGAAGGGCACTCACTTCGCGGAGCGGCGGCATCTCGAAACGGCGCTGCGAGCCGAGGCGTTTGGTTGCCTTGTTGTCGGCGCTCGCATCCGAACTTGCATCGGCGCTCGCGAGCCAAAGTCGAACGGGTGCCGCGTTGTCGGGCGTCACGCCGACAAGGTCGTTGTAGGTGTCGCCGTCGAAATCGCCAACAACGAGTGCGACCAGTGGGTCGCCGGAACCGAGTTCGACGGGGTCGCCGAGTTTCGAACCATCGAGCGTCCATACGACGGGTTGACCCGACACGATCGCGGCCAGATCAGGGCGCGCGTCACCGATGAGATCGGCGATGACAAAGCCGTCGCGACTTTGCGTGAGGCCCTTCAGTGGAATGCGGCGTTCCACCTCGAAAACGCCGGGTTTCGCTTGGCGCAGGAAGACGACGGTGCCGGGTTGGCCTGCGTAGACGATGTCGAGAAGACCGTCGCCGTCGAAGTCGAATGGTGCGATCGCAGTGACTTGGTGCGACACCGGAATCTCGACGCGGCGGAAGCGCCAGTGCGGCGGGACCTCGTTCACAGAGGTTGCCGCGTCGATGGGGTCGTCGGGCGTGGCGCCGGGCTTCTGGATGTGGAGTTCGATGCGGCTCTTGAAGTTGTTCGCCGCGGCGAGATCGGCGCGGCCGTCGCCATCGAAGTCACCGGAGGCGATCGGGCCAGCCTTGGGATCGATCTTGACCACTTCAAGTCCGTCGAAGCCGAAGTGGCCCGCGTCGTCCACGTCCTGTATGGCATGCGCATGTGCGGCGACGCTCAGTGCGGCCGTCGCGACCAGTCGAGCGAGCGTGAAGGGAGAGATCGACAGGGCGCGAGGCGCGGTAGGGCAAAGTTGCGGCATGGTGTTGCAGCGGGGAAGGCGGATCGTGAGCGAGACTTGAACGGTGACTGAGAGAGATGATCGCGAGGTTGTCGTGACTTCGTCGTGTTTTTTTCGTGACTTCGTCGGGGGGCTTTCTCGTGACTTCGTCGGGTTCGCGTCGTCATCCGATTCGGTGCGCGGTCCGGGGAGGAACGACGGTTGCCCCGCGTTGGGTGGGTATAGTACGAACCCTGCCATGAATCTGAAGTGTTCACCGCTCAACCTCTCGTCAATCGCCTCAATCGCCTCGATCGCGATGCTTCCCGCGCTGCTCATCGCATTGCCAACCGTCGCGCGCGCGGCGAACGACGAGGAGACGCCTTCGACCACCGTCAAGTTGAAGTCGGGTGCGTCGGTCGAAGGCAAACTCCTCAAGCAAACCGACCGACGCGTGTGGATTGATGTCGGCGCGGACGTCTTGAGCTTCGCGATGGATGACGTGTCGAGCGTGACCTCCGCGGGTGGCGCATCGAACGTTGCGCTCAAGCAAGATTCACTCTTCTCAACCGCGGTTGGTCTTGCCGAGTTGCCGCCGCGTGAACAGGCGAAGGTCATCGGTCCGGCCGTGATCAAGGTTTCGACTCCCGGCGGCCTTGGCTCCGGAGTCATCCTTTCGCGCGACGGTTATGCCATCACCAACGCGCACGTGGTACAGGGCGAAACGAATCTGCGCGCGACGGTCTGGTTCGCACAACCCGACGGCACGCTCAAGCGCACCGATATCGACAACGTCGAACTGGTCGCGATCAACAACCAAGTCGATCTCGCGCTTGTCAAGTTAAAGCATCCGGAAGGAAAGGACTTCCTGTACGCGCCCGTGCAAGACGCGGAGAAACTCGAGATCGGCCAAAACGTTTTCGCGATCGGTAATCCGCTCGGGCTTGAGCGCACGCTGACGCAAGGCGTGGTCTCGACGACGCAACGAAACTTCGACGGCCTGACCTACATCCAGACCGATACGCCGATCAATCCCGGCAATTCCGGTGGACCGCTCTTCAATACGAAGGGCGAGGTCATCGGCATTACCAACATGGGGATTCTCGGCGGCGAAGCGCTTGGTTTTGCGATTCCAGCGCGCTACGTGAAGGACTTCATCCGCAATCGTGAAGCGTTCGCGTACGACCGCAACAACCCAAACTCGGGCCACAACTACCAGAAGCCTCCTGCGCGAACGAAGGAAGGCGCACCGCCGAGTCTGCAAGATGGCTCGTCGGGCGGCGAGCGCAAGTCGTAACGGATGGTTGGAATGGTGTCGGTGTTGCGCGCGTCTTCGCGGCAACAAGCGCGTAAAAACTTTCGAACTCAACACCTCTCGCAGGCTTTAGGGAACTCCATTATGCATCTCATCACGTCTCAGCTCACTCGCACCATGCTCCTCGCAACACCCGCCATGTTCATCGCGACTCTCGCCTCGGCGGGTGATGCGCTCTCGATCCGCGAACTCGCGCCCGCGAGCGCGATCGTGGTGGTCGGCGCCGACGACGTCCGCGGCATGATCGATCGCATGGGCCCAACGGCGCTCGGCAAGCTCTGGAATGACCCTGCGTTGGCGGAAGACGTCAAGTCGATCAAGTCGAGCTTCCAAGAGGGCATCAACGAAGCCGCGACCGCGGCGGGTATTGACCCAGCGACCGTCACGTGGCCTGCGAGCGTTGGCCTTGCGGTCATGGCAGAAGTCGACGAGGAACTCGGGCTTCCGAGCGCGCAATACATCTTCTTCTGCGATTGGAGCAAGGAAGCGGAAGGCGCCGCGAAGATGCTCGAGGCATTCGTCGCGAACGCAGAGAAGGAAGCGAAGGACGGCGGGAGCGATGTGACGTTCGAAGAAGTCCGCGGTCGCCGCGTCCTTGTCATGAAGGACAAGCCCGTCGAAGAGGGCGCGGAAGACGGCATGGGCGAGGACGGTATGGGCGAGGAAGGCATGGACGACTTCGGTCCGTTCGGCATGATGCCGGACCTCGGTCCGAAGGAAACCTGCATGGTGCACGACGGCTCGCGCATGTTGGTCGCGAGCTCGGTTGCGACCATGGACATGTTGCTTGCGCGCGTCGACGGTGCGCGCGAGAAGCCTGTCGGCGACAGTGAGAACTTCAAGGGCGCGATGGAAGTCGCCGGCGGCGTCGGCGATATCTACGCGGTGCTCTCAACCGACAACGTGAAGCCGCTGCTCGCCGCATTCCCGCCCTTCATGATCGTCGAGCCGCTCGTCGGTCGTTTCTTCGGCAACATCGAAGCGTGGAGCCTCTCGCTTCACCTCCGCGACGGCGTTATCGAGCAGAACATCGGTTGCTACGTGCCAGATGGCAAAGTCGGTCTGCTCGCGCTCGTCGATGCGCCGAGCTTGCCTTCGGCACCGCCGGCGATCGTGCCGTCCGATGCTCTGAGTTACGGCCGCATGAACGTGCGCTTTGACAAGATGGTTTCGGTCATCGACGAGGCGATCGCGGGCCTTCCCGCGGATCAATCCGAGATGATCAAGCCGCAGATCGACATGTATCGCCCTGCGATGACCGCTGCGTTCGCGGCGATGGGGCCTGAAGTGCACATTTGGTCGCTCGAAGGTGATGCAGCCGATCCGCTTACGGCGGGCGCGACCGTCACGGCGATCGCGATGAAGAATGACAAGGAAAGCGCGGCCGCGGTCAGCGACTTCATGAACTTGCTTCCGCTCGGTCTTCAGTCGCGCGACTTCAATGGCATGACCATCATGTCGGATGAGTTCTCGCCGGTCGCTGTCGGAATTGGCGGAGGCTACATGGTGGTTGGCGCAACGAAGGATGTCGAGCAAGCGCTGCGCGCGGTCGACGCGAAGGGCGAGCAGGGACTCGCAGGCGATGCACAGTTCACGACCTCGATGGCAACGCTCGGCAAGGACCCTGTTGTCGGCATGGCATGGTGGAATCTCGGTCGACAGATGGAGTCAACAAGCCGCATGCTCGCAGCGCTCACCGATCAAGTCGGTGGCGCCGCTGGACTCGGCGAGGACGGCGCGATTCCGGGTGTGGATGTCGGTATGGACGACCTCACCGGCATGACGAAGCTCTTCAAGGCCGAAGTTGTGAAGCGTTGCTTCGGTGACGCACTGCTCGACTTCACGTCGACGAAGGCTGGCTTCATGACGCGTTACCGCATGATGCCAGCTGCGGCGAAGTGATTTCGCTCGCGTTTCGGCGGTCGGATACATGAAATCTCGAACAAACACGCCGCGCAGTTGCGCGGCGTGTTTCTTTCGTCGTGAGATCTTTCTGGCGGGCGAACTTGGTAAGACCGTCGCGGTCAGGTTTGCGCGCGATGTTGCCTCATCAATCACCGCATCGCCATCCACTGCATCGCCGCGTCGATCTCGCGGGTGCCGAGTGTGTGAAAGTCATCGTGTCGCGCGTGGGCAAGACTCGACCAATGTGAGAGACGCGCAGACTGCGCGATCGCGCGCGCTTCATCGAGTGGAGTCACGGGATCGACTTCACCCGCGATGACGGCAAGCGGGCAGTCAAGACGGGCCGCGGCCTCGCGGGTGGATCGTTCGCGCACACCGAGCGCGGCAAGTGCGGTCAACGCGGGAGCGACGAGCGGTCGTCGCGGCATCGCGCGGAGTTCGAGTCGCGCGCCCAAGGGCGTGCGGAGTCGCTCATACGGAGCAAGTGCGAGGACACCGCGTGTGCGCGGAGCGAGTTCTGGAAGCGCCGCGGCATGGATCGCAATCGTTGCGCCGAGTGAGTGACCTGCGAGCAAAAGTTGCCCTGTCGTTGCTTGCGCGGCAAGCGCGGCAACAAAGCGATCTTCATCGGTCCCGAGGCGCGTCGATCGTCCGCTCGCATCCCCGTGCCCCGGAAGATCCGGCAACAAGAAGCGTCTCGCGTGTGGAAGCAGCGGCCCGAGTCGGGCAAGCGCGTCGAAGCGAGAGCGCGCGAAGCCATGCAGAAAGATCAGGGTTGGCGCGGCGGGATCGGCCTCGCCAACTTCGAAGACGGGGCACGATGCGCCTTCAAACTCGAAGTTCCACTCGCGGCCGTCAAGACCCCACGCGGTCGGCTCGGTCGGATATCCGCGAGCAAGCGCCCAACCAACACTTCGTCGCTCGGGGCGCAGCGCTTCGCGCACAACACCCGCGACGGCACCGGCCCAAACGAGCGCGCCAGTGGTGCCAAGAAAGGCGGCTGCACCGAGGATGGCTGATGCGTCAGGCACACGGGGATGCTACACAGGACCGCGATGATGGAGCGTGGTGTTGGAGCGTGATGTTGGAGCGGGAGGCTGAAGCGCGTTGCACCTTCGCTGCGCTGCTCGACATGTGACTCGATATGTGAGTCGACATGCGACGCGACATGCGACACGACTTGAGGCTCCATGTGACGCCCGCGAACGCGGACCGCTACTCCGCCTCGAACATTCGGCGATTCGTGCCGCCTTCACCGACGGGAACTTCGAGTTTCGCGAAGCACTTCGGACAGCGTCCGACATAGCTCAGGCCGTCGGGCGACTTTGGAAGGCGTCCGTACGTCGCGCAGCAGCGGAACCAGATCATGAGGAACGGTTTGGATGTGCCCGCGCCGCCTGCAGCGCGGGCGGCGTCGCCAGTGTGCTGTGTGCGCTGCGTGCGCAATCCGTCAATGTCGACGATGTCGCGTGGGTCGGGCACGGGAGTGTCCTCAGAGGGGCTTGGCAGACATTTCGGTCTGAAAACCCGCGCGGCTTGAACGTCGCTCACGAAACGCGGGCGCGATTGGCCTGCGCCTGCGCGCGCAACGCGCCAAGCGCGGCCTCGCTGCGCGCCGTGATGGTGGCGGCTTCCGCGCGGTCGGCCAGCGACGGTGTATTGATCCGTACGTTCTCGATCGCGGCATCGGCGGCCGCGACCGCGAGGTCGAACGCGATGCGGAGGTCGCTCGCGAGCGATGCACTCGTCGTTCCAACGAGTACCTCAAGCGCCGCGACCGTCTCGGCCGCGAGCATGAGCGTTGCTTCAGGCGCCGCGATCGCGGCGCGCACCGCTTCGTCAAAACCTGTACGAGCGGGATCGTCCTTCGGCAACTTCCAGAGGCGATTGAGCGCGCCATACGCGCATGCGTCACTCTCTGCGAGTTCGATCGCACGTAGACGACCAGTTTCAAAGCGCAGCAATGCCGCGCGATGTGCCGCGTCATGTGCCGCGAACTTCGCTTTCCCGATCGCGTAACCCACGACCATCGAGCCGAGAGCGTTTGCCTGCGCAAGCGTGACGCCCGCAACGGCACCGCCACCGGGAACAGGCGTCGCAGACGCGAGTCGGTCGAGGTATTCGCCGACCGTCATCGCGCGAAGGTCGAGCGGCGAGGCGTCGCTCACGATCGGATCTCCGCGCCGAGCTTCGAACACAACGCGTCGATGGCGCGCGCGACCGACGCGTCGGCCTCTTCGCTCTTCATCGTGCCATCGGGCTTTCGGAAGACGAGACGCAACGACACGCTCTTCTTCGAGTCGCCGATCTGCTTGCCGCGGAAGGTTGTGACAAAGGAAACCGACTCAAGATCGGCGAGGCCAAGCCCGCGAATCGTCGATTCGATGTCGCCATACGCGACGGCTTCAGCGACGATCGCGGAAATGTCGCGATCCGCCGCTGGGAAGGCAGGCAACTCCACGGCCGCATTTTCCGGTGGATAGTGCGCGAAGAGCCCACGCAGTTCGAGTTCTGCAGCGGCCGTCGGCTTCTCCAAGCCATGCGCCTTGAGAACACGCTGATCCATGACGCCGACAATGCCGATCTCGGCGCCATCCACGACAACGCGCGCCGAAGCCGCGAGCCACGAGCGCGCACCAGGCGCAGGCACAAACTCAACACGCGCGCGGTGCGGCGCGACCATGTGCAGCAGGCGCTCAACCACACCACGCATCAAACGGAACGCGCCCTGGCCGCCGTGGGAGTCACGCGCGTCGATCGGCGCGTCAGCGACAAGCGCGAGCGTGGGCCGCTCGACGTGTGTGCCGCCCGCGTGATGGAAGGCGCTCGCGAACTCGAAGAGACGGAGCTGCGCGAGGCCCTGATCCTCGTTGTGGCGACGCACACGAAGAAGACTCGTCACGACGCTTGGTCGAAGTGCGGGCTCGCCGCCCGCGCGTTCGTCATCGACGCGGAGCACAGTCGCACCTGCCGGTAGAAACGCTTCCGCTGCTTTTTCTGCCACGAGCGAATGGGTGATGGTTTCAACAAATCCCATGCCAACGAGGAGATCCTTGACGTCACGAGTTCCGCGCTCGATTGGATTGCGACGGGGAACGCGAATGGCAAGCGTGTCGGCGACGGGCACCGCATCGAGCCCGTTCAGTCGGCAGACTTCTTCGATGAGATCTATCTCGCGTTCGACATCGACTCGGCGCGCGGGTGCGATCGTCTCAATCACTTCACTCGCGCCCGAGCCCGTGACGCGCGGCGAGAATCCGAGCGTGTCGAGCAGTTCGACCATGCGCGCGGTCGAAACATCAAAGCCGAGAATCTGCCGAGCGCGTGCGGGACGCAGCGCAATGGCGCGAGAGGGTGGCAGGGGAGCGCCGTCGGCAACCACGCCCGCTTCGAGCGTGCCGCCAGCGATCTCCAAAATCAACGCTGCGAGGCGATCTGCGGCGGCGTCGACTTCCGCCGCATGCACGTTGCGCTCGAAGCGATACGAAGAGTCGCTCGCGATGCCGTGGCGGCGGCTCGTGTTGCGCACGGAAACCGCGTCAAACGTTGCGGCCTCGAGCACAAGATCGGTGGTTGAGTCGCCGACGCTCGCAAGCGCGCCGCCTTTGACGCCCGCGAGGGCGACGGGGCGATCGCGATCTGCGATGACGAGGTCGTTCGTCGAGAGTTTGACCTCCTTTGCGTCGGCGCCGAGTGGAAGGAAGGCTTCGCCATCCTTCGCGCGGCGCACATGAATCTCGCCACCCGCGAGCGTGGCGAGATCGAACACGTGCGTGGGCTGGCCGAGTTCGAACAGAACGAAATTTGTGGCGTCGACGACGTTGTTGCGTGGGATCTGTCCGATCGCGATCAGGCGTCGTTGCAGCCACTCGGGGCTTGGGCCAACCTTGACGCCGCGAATGACGCGCGCTGTGTAACGCGGACAAAGCGCAGGCTCGTGGTTCTTCACGCGCACCGATGCCGCGGCTTCGCCTTTCGTCGCTGGCAGCGCGGCCTTCGGCATCCGCACTGCACGACCTGTGACCGCCGCAACTTCACGCGCCATGCCGACGTGGCAAAGACAGTCTCCGCGATTCGAAGTGGTTTCGATTTCTTGCCAATGCTCGCCGTTGTCGGCGACGCCATCACCATCAAGCGGAAGGCCCGCGGAGGTGAGTGCAGCCGCCTGCTCCGTCGCGTCGGCGGGGCGGTCGAGATAGTCGTTCAGCCAGAGCACGCTCGTGCGCATAGGCCGGAGAGAGTACCGCGTCTGACGCCGCTTGTTCGTGTACCTTCCCCGCATGTTCGCGGCGAAATTGAAACTCCTTCCTATCCGCGTTGGCGACGTGTGCAACGGGCTCGCGATCTTGGTTTGCGCCTCGGGATTCGGGAGCCTCGTCGGCTGCGCCTCGCAGTCCGCGACCAGTGCGACTTCTGCGACTGCTGCGACCACAGCGTCATCGAGCCCCACGTTCGCTTCGACAGAGTCAACCGCAACATCCGACCCCGTCGGCTCGGTTCCGTCGGATCTCTGGATCGAAGTCGATGTCTCGCCCGGACGCGGGGTGAAAGATCGCGCGAAGATCGAAGAGCGTGCCGCGCGGTTCGTACTTCTCCCGGATGGATCGTTGCACGGCGAGGCCGACCGCGTTCCGCACGATGAACTCCGGCCCGCACGGGTTCGACGACTCTCGCGCGAGCAGATGGTTGATGTTTGGTCGACGCTGCGGAGTTTGGGTTTCGCCGATGCGGGCTTCGCGGATACGCGTGGGAACCCGAAGTTGGTCGAGCCCGCCGCTGGCGAAGTGCTTGCAACGCTTGAAGTCCACGCGGATGGCGAGCGATACGTATTTGTGCGGCGCTATCAACCCGGTGGTGATGACCAACCGGCGATGCGACGCATGGTGCGTTCGATCGCTTCGTTGGCGTGGTCGAGCGACGAAGCACTCGCTGAAACCGCGGAACTTCCGCTGCGCTACGACCTTGGAAGTGATCCATACGCGCGCTTTGCGAAGCCCGCGGTCACTCCTCCGACGACAAGTCCCTCGACCACTCCGACGACCAATCCAGCGCCTTCACCCACGCCTGCTCCTGCAAACTCGCCAAGCGGGAGCGCGAGGCCATGAAGCGGGAGCGCGAGGCCATGAAGCGGGAGCGCGAGGCCATGAAGCGGGAGCGCGAAGCCATGAAGCGGGAGCGCGAACTCACAATGTTCGCTCGCTCGAGCAATCACTGGCGCGCACTGTTCGCGCTTCTTTCCGCTGTCACGCTTTTCACCAGCGTGTCGACTCCGGCGTTTCTTGTTGGTTGCGGACCAACAGCTGTGAAGAACGATCGCACCGAGGGAACATCTCTCGAGATGCATTGGAACAATGCCGCGAAAGATCGCATCAGCTACTACATCGTCGAAACCTCCGGCGAATTCCGCAGCGCTGGCGGCGCGATGGCGGCCGATCGCACGACGACTTTCCGTACGCCGCTTCGCGACGAAGACATCGCGGAGTTCCTTCGATTGGTGATTGCGCTGAACGCAGCGAATCGCGCAGAAGAAGTGGGCGAGAAGGGCGATCGCACGGAAGTCGTTGTGCGTGATGCGCGCGGAAAGCACGCGTTTTTGGTGTTCGGGCCCGATACGCAAGTCGACGCGTTGCGTGCGTGGTGCGCGTCGATCGCGTTGCGTCAGTATCGCGACACGATCGATGCGCAGCCTGAAGCGGGACCGCGCACGCGTTGATCGAGTGGCCTCGCGCAACGCTGTGCGCCACGCGCATGCACAACCAAAACGAGATATTGGCCTCCGGCGGAATCCCACATGCGACCATCGCTGCGCGAACTCAACGCGAAGTTTGAAAATGTGCGGCGTGTGAGGAGTTCTCCCTCTGTCCGCGGCATGGAAGCCAGGACACGAGCTCCAAGGACGGTGGCTCGAACGAACGACATGTCAAGCGTGCAACGCACGCTGGATGAAGAGAACTGCGCGATGCGATGGATTGCATCGTGAGGCGGCGACGTGCGGTGCAAGGATGCGCTGATCGTGCTCCGCTGGACGACGGAAGTCCCTGGATTTTGAGTCCCCAAATTTTGATTACCGGATTTTGAGTGCCGGAATCTGATGACAGGAAGCCGAACTCTTGAGAGGCCGCCCGGGGACTTCCGTCGATCCAATCAACACCCGTGACTCGCCCCGCAGTGTGGCTTTTGAAACTCTCGGATCTATTGGGTCTTTTGATTCTTCTGGGTCTCGCGGTTCGACGCGCCGGGCGGCGGCGCTTCGACCGTCGACACAGCAGGTCAAGAGACTGGGCTGAAGCTTCGGCAATTCGCTCCGAAGGCTGGCTCTCGCGAGGTGGATCCTGCGCGGCCAGCAGGACTCGGCTTTCTGTACTCGCTCTCAACGCGACCTTGCGTCGCAACAGAGCACACCAACTTCGAAACTCTCCGAGTGCCCGCGCGTTGCCTCTGCGCGGGCGCTTTTGCGCACATTCTGCGCGGTCCCAAGCGACTCTCGAAAATCGAGAGAAGTTGGCGAAAGCGCACGCGAGCGACCCTGGTTCGGTTGAAGCGGGACGGATGGCACGTCGCGCGGGTCCGAGAATGGACCAACCCGCTGGGGGCGGGTGCTTCGTCGGGGCACAGGACGTGCCCGAAACCCACAGGAGTGGCCGACATGCTCGCACGAAGGATGGATAAACAATCGATGGACCGGTTCGAGTCGAGTCCAAACACTGCCGCGCGCGGTGCGCGGAACTTGCCGGAGCTGAAACGGTTTGCCACAGAATCCGAGAAAGCAGCCTTGCGCGCGGAAACTTCCCACGTACCGTGGGCCCGCTTGGTTGAGCAAGGAACCGCTCTCAGCGTCCGCATGGCTGCGAACGCGCACCCCGAACCCTCCGCGGCTGGCCACGTGCCGGCGTGCCGGGAGGTCGTCTCACTTGAGGTAGGTCCCGAGGAACGCGACGACAGTGTCGCGGTCGATCGCGCAGAGCGCGCTCGGATCGTCGGTGAGCTCTACCAAGCGAATTATCACCGTGTGTATTGCTTCGCCCGCAAGTCCGTCGGCGAGGACGAGGCGGAAGAGATCGCCCACGAAGCGTTCTGCCGTTTGCTTCGAGTCAGAAATTTGGAAAGGATGTTGATTAGTACCGCTTATCTCCTTCGTATCGCAGAGAACCTCATTCGTCGGAAGTACGAACGGTCGCAGCGGTACCGCGTGATTCTCGAACGCTCAGGCATGGTGGTGTCGGATGGTTCGGAGGATCGTTGCGCCTCTCGGATGCTTGGTGGCTCCGCGGGGGCGCAGGGGGCAGTCTTCGGTGATGACACCGATCGCTTGCAAGCGGTGCTGCGACAGTTGACCGACGAAGAGCAAACTGCGGTTCGGCTGATCGTCTGTGAAGGTCTGGACTACCAGGCGGCAGCCCGTTCTCTCGGCGTACCCGTCTCGACCATCAACAACTGGAAGTACCGTGGCCTCTCAAAACTCCGAAGACTCATCGAACCAGCTCCTGAACAACAATGCGCCGTTCAGTTTCCCCGTCGCACGGCAGCGGCAGGCTGATCCGGCACCAAAAGCTTCACATTCCACACTTTTGACAGAAGCGCGTGAGTCCAAGGCGAATGTTCGCGAACGCATGAAGTTCCGACTCGCCCAACTGACTGGTGCTGAAGTGTGTGAGCCCCGCAAATTGCCAATCACCCCAGTCTCAGGGGCCGCGATCCAAGCAATCGGGAACCCACTCGACGCGTTCCTCCTCGAAGAACTGGGACGCTGCGTCGGAAACTGCTCGCACAACCACTGATCAAACGCTTCAACTCAATCAATCGACTCCGGTGGGCCTCGCCCGCCGGAGTTCTTTTTCGAGCGTGCCGTTCCCCGTACCATCACGGGCCCGATGGAGCGCCCCCAACAGCAATCTCACACGCAATCTCATGCGCAAAGCAGCGAGAACACGCTCGGTCCGATCGTCGGCATCGATCTCGGCACCACGAATTCGCTCGTCGCGATTTTGACAGAGGCGGGTCCACGTGTGCTCGGAAGCGCGCCGCAGGGTGACATCGTTCCTTCGGTGGTGCGTTACGTGGTGAATGGCGGCGGGGTGAATGGCGGCGGGGCACGGGCCGAAGCCGTAGGCAGCGTCGCGCGCGCATCCCAGTCGTTGTACCCCTCGCGAACGATTCTCAGTGCGAAGCGCTTGCTCGGGCGGTCGGCCGCCGAGACGCGAACATTTTCGTTGGGATTCTCGCTGCCGCTTGCGGAAGGCCCGCGCGGCATCGCGGCACTCGAAGTCGATGGCGTCATCGTCACGCCGCAACAAGTCGCGGCTGATGTCCTGCGCGAACTTCGCCGCGTTGCGGAACTCGATCTCGGTTGCGCGGTCCGCCGCGCGGTGATCACCGTTCCGGCCTACTTCGACGATGCGCAACGGCAGGCGACCCGCGACGCCGCTCGTCTCGCGGGGCTCGACGCGGTTCGCATCGTGAATGAGCCAACCGCAGCAGCGCTCGCCTACGGACTCGGCCAATCGCGGCGAAACGAACGTATCGCGGTCTACGACCTCGGTGGCGGGACCTTCGATGTCACGATTCTCGACATTGTTCCGGGTGAATCGATCGGGGCAGGCGCCGATTGCTTTCAAGTTCTCGCGACGGCCGGCGATACCGCGCTCGGTGGCGACGACATCGATCGCGCGATCGTGGGCTGGTGGATCGCTTCGGGTCGTGTTGCACCCGCGACGGCTGCAGAGCGCGCCGAACTCGTCGCGGCCGCTGAACGCGCGAAAGTTGCGCTCGCCGATCGTGCGTCGGTCGTTGAACGCGCCTCGTGTGGCGGCAGCGTCATTGAACTCACGCTGACCGCCGAAGAACTTGCCAGCGCAGCGGCACCCTTCGTCGAGCGAACACTTGCAGCCTGTCGTCGCGCGTTGCAGGACGCTCAAACTTCCGTGGGCGAAATTGATCGCGTGGTCCTCGTCGGTGGTTCGACGCGCTTGGCGTCGGTGCGTGCCGCGGTCGCGCGCTTCTTTGAGAAAGAGCCCTATGCAGCGCTCGACCCCGATCGCGTCGTCGCGCTTGGTGCGGCGGTGCAAGCGGCGATTGTCGGCGGAAATCGCAAGGATTTGCTGCTCCTCGACGTCATTCCGCTCTCGCTCGGCATCGAGACCGTGGGTGGCGCGATGGCGAAACTCATCATGCGGAACAGCCCGATTCCGTCGAAAGCGCACGAGCATTTCTCGACCTCGAAGGACGGGCAGACGAACGTACGGATTCACGTCTTGCAAGGCGAGCGCGAGCTGGCACAGCACTGTCGATCGCTTGGCATGTTTGATTTGCGCGGTATTCCGCCGATGCCTGCAGGTATCCCGCAAATCGATGTCGCGTTCACGGTTGATCAGAACGGCGTTCTGTCAGTTCGCGCGATTGAGAAGCGCAGCGGGCGAGAAGCATCCATTCAAGTGGTTCCGAGTTACGGGCTTTCTTCCGATGAAGTCGAACGGATGGAGCGTGAAAGCGTTGAACACGCGCGCGATGACATGACGGTGCATCGCGTGATCGACTTGCGTGTGCACTCAGAACTTGATTTGAAGTGGATCGGAGAAGCGCTTGCGCGCGTGCGGCTTGCACTCGAGCCGAGTTATGTCGCGGAGCTCGAGAGGGCGATGGCGGAGGTTCGTGGGTTGTGCGAATCGGCTGCGCGCGACCCGCGCTCGGTCGATGCCAACAAGTTTCACCAAGCGAAGCAAGCACTTGACGTTCTCTCAATGCGCGTCCACGAGGTTTCGATCACGGATTCCTTGCGGAAGTCTTGACGATTGCGCACCTCTTGTGAGCGAGAAACTCCGCAAAATGGCCGAGTTACACGCTGTTTGCGCGCGGGGCGTTGGCCGATGAGCCAGCGCTTCCTATGCCCCAGTTGGGGCGATGTACGGCGAGTGGTACGATTCGTGCATGGATCTTGATCGCACCACGACTGCTCTTCTCGCCGGGCTCTTTGATCCGCGGAACGCCGCGGCGTGGGAAGCGTTTGATCGCCGCTATCGGCCGATTCTCCTTGGGTTCGCTCGCAACTGCGGTCTGAAGGACGAGGCCGCGAATGAGATCGCGCAAGAGACGATCGTGCGTTTCGTCGAAGAGTATCGCGAGGGAAAGTACGACCGTTCGCGTGGGCGGCTTGGAGCGTGGCTCGTGACGATCGCGCGTTACCGCATGATCGATCAACAGCGCCGACGCGGAGTCGCGAAGGTCGAGCGCGGCGAGAGCGCGATGATTGACCTTGATGATGAAAAGAGCGTTTCGGCCGCGTACGAAGCGGAACGCCGCCGCGCGGTCTTGCGTGAGGCACTCGAAGAACTCGCGACCAAAACGAAGACCGATCCGAAGACGATTCGCGCCTTCGAGATGCTTGTCTATCACGGATTGAGCCCCGCGCAGGTTGCGGAAGATCTCGGAATGTCTACGCATGACGTCTATCTCGCGAAGAGCCGCATCGCTGCAAAACTTCGTGAAATCGTCGAGCGACTTGAGGCGGAGTTCGAAGAGTCACCGGGCGATTGGGGCGCGGGCGGTCGCCCGAGTGCGAGGCTTGACGCGTGAACGAGCGTGACGAACCGATTCGCGATGACGAGATAAGTACGCGCGGCGGTGACGTGACGCGAAGTGGAATCGATGCGGCTGGTTGTGGCCGATTTTCGCTTGATTTGCTGGAACTCGCGGCGCTGGCGAAACGCGAGCGCGAGATCGAGATCGATCCACAACTTGAGCTGCATCTCGTGACGTGCAAACTCTGCGCGCGCGCCGTCGATCAGTTTGATCGAAACAACACGTTTCTCCATGGAGCGTTTCTTGAGGAGATTGCGTCGGTCGCGGCAGCGCGATCGGCGACTTCGGAGTCGAATCGTCGCGATGCGGAGGCGAAGGCGACAGACGAGTTTGACGGTCCGATCCGAGGCTATCGACTTGGACCCGAACTTCATCGCGGTGGACAAGGCGCGGTCTATCAGGCGGAGCAAATCGCGACGCGTCGCGCGTGTGCAGTGAAGATGCTGCTTGGTGGGCGTTTTGCTGGAGAAAAGCAACGTTTTCGCTTCGAGCGCGAGGTCGAAGTTGTTGCGCATCTTCGGCATCCGGGCATCGTCACGCTCTATGAGTCGGGGTTGACGCGATCGGGTGAACCGTGGTTCGCAATGGAACTCGTTGAGGGCGCGCGGTTCGATGAGTTTGTGCGGAGCCACGAGCAATCGTCGCGTCAGTTGGTTGAACTCTTTCGCCACGTCGCGGAAGCGGTCGCGTACGCGCATCGACGCGGCGTGATTCATCGCGACCTGAAGCCAGGCAACGTGCTTGTGGATCGCGAAGGTGTGCCACGCATCCTCGACTTCGGTCTTGCGCGCATCGCGGAGCCTTCGCGTGAGGGAGGCGACGCGGCGGCGGCCGAAGGAAGCGGCGGCGCGACGATGGCAGGCGAGTTTCTCGGCACATTTGCGTATGCCGCACCCGAGCAACTCGCCGGCGATCCTGCAGGGATCGATTCTCGTTGCGATCTCTACGCGCTTGGCGTCATGTTGTACGAGTGCCTGTGTGGCCGCCGGCCCTTCGAGGGCGCGCGCTCGATTGCGGAACTCGTGGTACAGAAAACAATGTCAGATCCGCCGAGGCCGCGGACGATTCTTGCGTCGGTCGACGCAGACCTCGAAGTGATTGCGCTGCGACTTCTCGCGGCGGATCCCGCGCGTCGCTACGACACCGCGGATGCGCTGGTGGAAGATCTGACGAGGTTTCTCGATGGGCGGCCGATTCTCGCGCGCGACGATAGTTTCGCGTACGTCGTGCGAAAGAACTTGCGTCGACATTGGATTCCTACGACCGCCGCGGCTGCGCTCTTCATCACGATCATCGTCGCGAGTGTTTCGCTCTTCATCGCGTATCAAAATGCTGAGCGAGAGCGCATTCGAAGCGAACGGACGCTTGCGAGTTTCCAAAAGGCGCTCGGCTCTGCGAATCCCGAAACGGGCGCGGGCTCGAGCTCGATGGGAATCGATGATTTCCTCGGGCTTGTCGAACAACAGGTGAGCACGGAACTGGTCGACGAGCCCTATCAACTCGCGGGTGTACTTCGAACGCTTGGGTTGATTCACCTCGGTTTCGACGACGCAACGCGTGCACGATCAGCGATCGAGGAAGCGCATCGCGTACAAGCGGATGGATTCAAGCGTGGTGAAGTGACCGCGGCGCAGTTCGCGGAAACGGAGTTTGCGCTCGCGCGCGTCCAGTTCAATTTGCAAGAGTTTGCGCTCGCCGAGGCGACGTATCGTCGAGCGCTGGCGTTGCGCGAGAGGGCACTCGGGCGCGAAGACGTCGATACGGTTGAAACGATGCGGCATCTCGCAAGCGCGCTTCGCGCACAGCAGCGGCTTGATGAGTCGCAGGCGATGTTAGAAGACGCGATTGGCCGAAGCGCGGCGTTTCCAGACACGAACGCGGCGAACGTCATTCGAGTTGGGCTCTTGCATGGGCGTGCGACGCTTCTCGCGGCGCGCGAGGACGTTGTGGCAGCTGTGGCCCAGTACGAGCAGGCGTTGAACGCGTTGATTGAGATCGTGCCCCGCGACGATTGGCGTGTTGGTCGTACGCGCTACAACCTCGCACGAGTGCAAATGCGCACGGGTGATCTCAAGCGCGCTTTCGAAAACGCGCGGGAGTCGGAGAAGATTCTGAGCGAAAAGAAGGGCGCCGACGCAACGATGACGCGTGAGTCCGCGTCGCTTCTCGCTGCAATTCGAGCGATGGCTGCGCAATCAGGCGTTTCACTCGAGGAGAGTGCGTCGCTCAAATCAGGCGACAAAGGACCAAGCGAATAGAGACCTATCGAAACGAAACCCGGCGAAGCGACGCCGGAGAAACGACTCCTGCGGTCAACGACGGCGGCGGTTGATGAGTCCCGCAAGGCCGAGGATCGCGAGTGCGCCCGGCGCTGGGACGTTGACGCCACTGAAACCTTCGACACGAATGGAGTAGGCGCCACCTTCAGGTTGGCCAGTCACGCTCCAGCCTGCGAGATCTCGGCCTTCGCCGTAGCGAATCTGGCCAGGCACGTTGAGGGCGCCCCAAATCGGGTCGCCGCCTGACGTGAAAGGGTTTGTTCCGAACGCGCTGATTGCGATGAAGTAGAGACCAGGTGCGGACACAACGAACCCTGAGCCGTCCGTTGCAGCGGGCCCAATGAGCGAGCCTGTGTTGCCGTCATCGGCGTCGTTGTTGGCGAGCAAGCCGCCGGCTTTCGGATCACCAGGCACTCCGCCCGCTTTGAAGAGGAAGAGCTGCGAGTCAAACGCCGCATCGCCGCCGAACGAGCCGCCCGCGGTCGAGATCCTCAGGATGCCCGGGTTCTCCAAGCGAATGAGATACATGTCGACGAAGTCGACTGGGCCGAGCAGGGGGCCGCCGCCGAGTGTGCCGGAGATGGTGAGCACTGGACCGCCGGTCGAGATCAACTGTGCGGATGCGGCAGAGTCTTTCGCATCGTTGATCAAGTCACCTTCCCACGATGGGCCGAACGCAAGCGCAGGCGCCGCAGCAGACATCGCGAGTGCGGTGAGCATGAGCGACGTGAGACGCGAAGAAGCGGGCGACGAACGAAGAGCGGCGAGCGCCGAGGAGCGAGGAGTCAGCATGGGAGGGACCAAGAGAGAGGAGCGATGAGCATTCGACGCGCGTCGGCGCAACATTGGACGGTGTTGCGCGTGGCAGGGCGAGAGGGGATCGCCCATCGAAACTCGGACGTCAGCAGTATGACCGCGGTCGGCTGAGATCCAAATATTTTCTCCGTGAGAATTCGTTGCACTTCCTTGGGGGCTGTGGCTTGAGGCCCTATAGTGTCCGTTCTGTCACCGCCTGTCGCGCATCGAGTGAGCGACGGCGCTCCGGCAGATCCCGCACCGGCCAAGCCGAAGGTAGGGTGGCGTCGCCGACCCCGATCTTGATTGAGGCCCTGACCCTGACCTCGGCACGGATCCCGTCACGGATCGCGATGCGGTACCGACCGAGGATCCAAACAACGCGCCGTAGTACACACCAATGTTCGGCCGATCGCCGAACACTTTGACCGACACGATGCGTTGGTCACCTCCACGTTTGTCTTCACTTCATCGATGGGAGTCACCCTCCATCGACCTCGCTTGAGACGCCAGCCCCGCGAAAGGACGCACAAGACTTCGATGTCGCAGGTTCTTCCTCCTTCTACTCCAATGACTGC
>JBEIJG010000002.1:0-38487 GCA_040380385.1 Phycisphaeraceae bacterium
AACGATGCGGCCGGGGACCGACGTCATGCTTCCAGGTGCGGGTTTCGCAGGCGTGGCTGCGCCAACACCCGTAGCCGTCTTCGCCGTCGATTGCACGGGCGCACGCGGCGGCGACGTCGTTTGAGTGACACACGCGGAAAGCAAACCTGACACAACACACGCAAGAAGAACCGCACCCGCCACGCGGATGCGCGACGGGTGCGAGTTGGTTTGCGAGTCACGGAGTGCCATCCGCACGCGGATCACGGAGTTCCCTTCTGCTCCTTGTCCGTACCGATCGTTTCATTGATCGGCTCGAGCGCGGGCTCGACCGGTGGCGGCGACTTCAACTCTTCGAAGAACTTGCTCTCCTTGAGGAGATCGTTCGCGCTCTTCTCAAGCGGCTCCGAGAGGAGACGCAGGCGCGTGCGCTCGTCGGCGTTGAAGTTCGAGTCGTTCGCGTCCGGGTTCTCGACGACGGTCGGAACCAGGAAGACGACGAGTTCGACGACTTCCTTCTGACGCTGCGTCGAAGTGAACGCCGCGCCAAGGACGGGGATATCGCCGAGGAACGGGATCTTGTTGTCGATCTGCGTTTCTTGTTCGCGACGGATACCCGAGATCACGATCGTCTGACCATCCTTGACCGTGACATTGGTGTTGGTCTGACGTCGATCGATGACGGGGTTCGAGTTGAACGACGCGGTCGAAGCGGAGAGATTCGAGAGCAGAACCTCGACTTCCATCGCGACGTTGTTGTCTTGCGTGATGCGCGGGCGGACGTTGATACCGACACCGACGAACTGCTGTTCGAAGCTCGAGGTCGTACCCGTCGTGCCGAAGCCCGAGGTTTCGCCTGTGAGGAGCGAAACATCTTGACCAGCGACAAACTTCGCTTCCTTGTTGTCCGAAGTGAAGACGCGTGGCTGTTGCAAGATGCGCACGCTGTTGTCGGTCGAGAGTGCTTGGAGGAAGAACTCCATGTTCTCGCCGGTCGAGACGGTGAGTTCGCTCGAATCAAACCACGGCGAGGCGAAGTTTGGTCCAGGCGGCGTCGAGCCGTTGCCCTTCTCGAGGTTGAGCGAGACCGAGCCCGCCACCGCGTTGTCGCCACCGTTGAGCGGCGCCGAGAGATTCGTACCAACGCGCGCGCCCCACGAGAAGCCGTCGCCGACCTTCACTTCGGCGAGCACGGCCGTGATCATGACTTGGCGGCCGGGCTTGTCGAGTTGATGAATGATCTCGATGACCTTCTTCTCAACTTCCGCAGGCGCCATCACGAGCACCGAGTTCTGCGTCGGGTTCGGCACGATGCGGCTTCGGCCGATGAGTGCGCTGACTTCCTGCGGCGTTCCGCCCGCGCCTTGACCAGCGCGCGCGCCCTGCCACGGGAACGTGAGTTCATTCTGCTGTTGCGACTGACCTTGATTGAAGGCCGACGCATCGTTCGCGGCACCAACACCAGTGTTGAAACTGTCGGCGAGACCTTGAATGCCTTCGTCGGGCAATCGGAGGCCGCCACCTTCAGAGCCGCTCTGCGCGAGAAGCGTGTTGAGAATCTCGCTGAGCTCGACCGCGCTCGCGTGCTTGAGCGGCACATTGACAGGCAGACCCGACGTGAACGGCTGATCGAGATCCTTGATCCAGCGATCGAGCCAATCGAAGTTCTCTGGCGTCTTCGAAATCACGATGAGGCGATTGGAGTCGGGGTACGCCTCGATCGAGAAGATGCCTTCCACAGCCGCGGATGGCGAACCATCTCCAGCGCCGCCACCACCTTGGAGAACTTGTCGACCCGCGAAGGCGCGGTTCTGTGTGTTACTGCGTGAGCTGCTGCCGCCACCGAGCAACGTGCCCAAGAGATCGCGAACCTTCGAAGGGTCGGCGTAATCGAGGTCGTAGATGCGGAAGATGCTGCCCGCGGTGTTTGGCGGAAGGTCACACGCGTTCGCAACGAGGCGACGGATTTCAGCAAGCACCGTTGGCGTCGCGCGCACCGTGATCGAGTTCATCGATTCGAGCACCGTCACAATCAGGCCGCCGCCGCCAGTCGCACCCGGAACACCGGGGACACCAGGCTGGCGTTGTTGCTGCTGTTGATTGCGATTTTGCTGCCCACGGCTCCCGGCCGTTCGTCCGCCAGCAGAGCCATCTTCGGTGAAGAGTTCGTCGATGATGGTCTTGATCGCGTTCGCGTCTTGGTACTGCAGACGGAAGGTCTCCGTCGCGTAATCGTCCCAACTCGGCACGTCGAGCATGTCGAGCAGCGTCTTCACCTTCTTCGCGAGGCCGATGTCGCCCGCGAGAATGATCTGATTCGAGTCGCCGTCCGCCGAAAGCTTCGCGTAATCCTCAGGGACAAGGAACTCGATGCGCTCGAGGACATCCGTCGCGCGCGAGTGCTTCAACCGGAAGACCTTGGTGACGAAGAGGCCGTTGTCCTCCATCTTCATCACGTCTTCTTCGGGCCCAAGCACGACGCCTGGTTGCGTCTTGATCAGGTCTGTCTGAAGACCGATGTGGATCAGGTCTTCCGTCTCCGTCACCGCGAGGCCGTTCGCCTTCAGCGATTGGAAGATGTAGTCGAGCGCGAGGCTCTTCGAGATATCGCGATCACCAATCAGCGTGATCTTGTTGCTCGAAACTTCCGTTGGCTTGTAGGACACATACTTGCCCGTCCACTCGTAGAGGAACGGGAGAATCTCTTCAACGCCAACGCCCTTGAAGGAGAGGCGGACAGGCTTGTCATCGAGTGTGCGACGGCCTTCGCGCACGCCGCGGAGTTGCGACGGCGGAACATCAGCTGGCGGCGTCGGCTGGAAGCGCGCAACCGTGCGTGGATCGTCGCCTGCGGTACCTGGCTGCGGCGCGGGTTGCTGTGCTTGACCGGAAGAAGTCGGCGCAGCGGGCGGAACTTCCGTCGCGGTCGGGGCTGGAGCAGGTTCAGCAGCAGGGGCGGCTGGCGCAGGCGCACTGCCGGAACCACCACTCTGAGGAGTTTCGTTTTGCGGAGCGGTGGTTGGTCGCGGTGTGGCGCTTGGCTGCGGCGTGGCGCTCGGCTGCGGCGTGGCGCTTGGTTGCACGGCAGGAGCAGGTCGCGGGGTCTCGGTCGTTGCGTGCGCGACAAGTGGTGTCACGAGCGGCGTCACAAGCGCGCCCGTCAACGTGAGCGCTGCAGTTGCGCGAACAATGTCGCTTGTCGACGTGCCGGTCATCACGCCCGACGCCAAGTTCTGCGTGAAATCTCGGGCGATGCTTTGGATGAATGATCGATTCTGACGCACGTCGAAGCTCCGGATTCTGCTCCGCGAAAAAATCGCGAAGACGATTCGCCTGCCATCCTTCGGTTTGAAGGAGTGATCCATCACGGATCGGTTTGTACCTCAGCACCGCGCTGGACAGATTGCGCGAGAGCCACCACTACCCATCATGAGGTCGATCAGTTGCCGCGATTGACGTGCGCGACCAACTGTCCCCGCTCATGATTCAGTCGCGCACGATTTTGGTCGTCGACCGACCAGCTGCGTGTCGCATCAATCGCCGCAAGCGCATTCCGCGCTTGTTCGAGTGTCATCGCTGAAATCTGCGCGTCCTCAAGTCGTGGAGGAAGCAGCGCGCGATCGACATACTCAATGCCTGGTTGTCCGCCATCGCCCTCGGGCTCATCGGCGTTTGGCGAGGGGAGCCGCTGCGGAGCCATCGCGCTCGACGGAAGTTCACCCTCGGGGCCAGGGCCACTTGGCTGATCCGCGCCAGGCTCGTCACCGGGGCCATTACCGGGGCCCGTGCCTTGCGGACGCGCAGGAGGAAGTGCTGTCGGCGAGGTCGCCGGCGCTCCAGCTGGATTCGCTGCACCGCCGCTCGCGGAAGGTGCACCGTTCGTGCCACGACCAGCGCCTACGCCTGAAGTTCCTGCGCCCGACGTTGCGGCATTTGCATTCGCTGCGCCCTGCGCCGAACCGGCCCCGGCAGCAGAGCTCGCACCGCCAGCCGTACCCGGAGTCGCTGTCGCGCTTCCTTCAACGATGCCGCTCATCGTTCCTGCAGGCATTCCGCCGCGGAGGAACGACTCGTTGATGCGCGGCCAAAGCGTCACGGTGTATTCGCCACGCTGGTACCCAAGCTTCACGCTGTACGGCGCATTGATCTCGAGGACCTTGATGCCCGACTTTGTTTCGCCGAGTTTAATGCGCTTGTCCGCATCGCTCAGCGTCGAGAACATCACATAGTCGCCAAACACGCTCGTCGGTGCTGGTCCCGCGTAGGTTGCAGGTGGCGGCGGCGGTCCTGGATCCGGCGGCGGCGCAACAGGCTTCGGTTGCTCGACCACCTTGGGCTTGCGCACCGGTGCTGGCGGCAACTGATACATCGAGCGGCCGACAAATCGCGCGCGGCTTGTTTCGAGGAGATCGCCGCCATCCTTCTGGAGAAGTGCGATCGGGTCTGCTTCTTCCGCGCTGATCGACGGAGAGGTCACGGCGCTCAATACGCTCGCGACGCCTTGCCAAACGACCAACGCAGAGATGCCAACAGCCACCGCTGAAATCACAACGGGCTTCGACACGCGCAAGCCAGGGGGCAAGCGATCAAGAAGTTCTTTCATGCCCCACCTCGCTTCGGCGTTCGCTTCAGAACACCCCACTTCTCAACGCTCATCTGAACCGCCACGCGCTTGGTCGCAGGGGCGTACGTGAGTTTGAGATCGGTGATGGCGTCAATGTCTGCACTTCCATCGAGGTCGGCGATGATCGCAGTGACATCATCGGGCGCCGCTTCGAAGGAGATGTCCGCGATGGTGCGGCCCATCGTGCCGCCGAGTGGCCCGGCGATATCGCCAAGGACATCGGTCCCGAGCTGCTGACCTCGGCGAAGATCTTGCGAGTACTTCGACACGCCCTTCTTGCGAAGAACACCGTCGACAGTGGCGGCAAGTTTGCGCATGCCTTTCGCTTCGTCTTCGGGAACCGCGTTTGGTCCGTACGCGATGGCGTTGGCGGCAACCTCCGGTGGCAAGCCGTCGGCGCGTTCTGCCGCGCGATCAAGCATCGCAACCCATCGGTCGGAACGCTCGTTCATGCGATCTGCGATCGGCCAAATAGCTTCGTCGAGCACGAGGAAGCCACCGAACAATGCGCCCGCGATCACGCCCCATTTGGCTGCACGCGGAAGCGTGCCGAACCACGAGATGACGCGCACGAATGGGTCGCGCGCAACTGTGGTGGAGTTGGACTTCGCTTGGCTCACGTGAGGCTCTTCAAGTAATCAAGGATGCGATTGAAATCGGTCTGCAGACGCTTGCGCGTTGCCTCGTCGAGGTCCGCTCGGCCCTTTGCTTTCGCAAAGTCAGAGAGCAGGCCGCGAGCTTGGTCGCGCGTCATCGCGCGGAGCTCTTCATCGGTAAACGTCGAGGGAATCTGCGCGTTTGCGAGCGCCGCGGCAGCAGGGCCGCCACCCGCGCCAGCACCGCTCGGCATTGTGGCGGGAGCTGCACCAGCACCTGCGTTGGCGCCAGCGCCAGAATTCGCGCCTGCACCTGCGCCTGATGCTGCAGCACCATCTGCGGCTGGCGTGGTGGGTCGGCGCGTGATTCCGCGCGCCGGTCCACCGACAGACGCCGTGCCGCCGGGTGTTGAAGCGTTCGCGGAGGCACCTTCAGCATCGGCCGAGGCAACCTGGGTCTCGCCGGCCCCATTCGATTCTGGATCTGCCGCAGCCGTTTCACCCGAAGCTGCGCCGCCCGTTGGAGTCTGGTTGCGCGACGTCGTGGATGACCCGGTCGCGGTGGAGGCACCGCCGGCATCCTCGTCATCGCCCGGCTTCCCATACTTCCGCTGTACAAGGGTTGTCTTCGCCCAGTCGCGCGCTTCGGGGTATTGGCTGGCAAGTGTGGGGCGCACAATTGGCGCCTCGATGTCAAACTTCAGAATGCCGCGTCCATCGCCTGCATCGAAGCGGGGGCGGGACTTCTCAAAGACCCCCGAGGCGTCCATGTTGGATGCCATCTCCGTCACGAGATTCTCAGCGAAGATGTCGCTCTTCGCCTTCGAAACGCCGCGAATAGAAATGCCCTGCGTGCCCGAAAGTTGAATCGATTCAATCTCGATTCCGTCGGGTGTGCAGCAGGCGAGATCTCCCAAGAGTTTGGTGACCGGAAGCGTGCGCTTGCCAAGTTCGCGGTAATGCGAAATCCGTTGGTCAATCGCCTTCTGATTTCGCTCGAAGACCGCGGGTTCTTCCGGCATCTTCCATTGCACGACCGCGGAGCGCACCCATGCGAATGCGACGGGTGCGAATCCGATGATGAGGAATCCAGCGAGGCACGCGCGAAGCGCACGGGAAGGATCGGAATAGCGCTTGACGAGGAGCTCGATCCGCGAGGTCTTCACGCCCTCCTCAACACGCTTCAAGCGCGCGAGTTCAGCGAGCGGGCCCGTCGCAATGATCGTCGCGCCAAGCAAGATCGCCCAGTCGTTCCACCAAGCGCCATTGGAGTCTGCGGCAACCACCTGGACAGCCAATCGTGATCGCAACTGCGCGATGGCATCGCGGCCGATCATGGTCGTGCGGCTTCCGCTCTGCGTCGAAGTCAATTCCGTCGCGGCGACCATGGCGGCGATCCGCGAGGGCTCCATGCCCGCATTCAAGATCGTCTCGGCAATCGCTTGGCGCATGCCGTTTGCCCAGTCTGCGGCATCGTCGGCGCTTCCCGTCTCGCGAGCTGCGCGCAGGACCAGGCCCTTGCGCCCCTCCATCGCAATCGCGATGGAGCCGCTCTCCCGATCGGCGAAGACCGCGGGGGTGTCTCCGGAGGCGAGCGGAATCAGCGCCGCAACCTCGGGAACGTAGCGAACAACTTTTTCCTGACGCGCCGAAAGCCCAGAGTCGGCATCGCCCCTCGCCGGGGTTGGCCACGCGACGATGATGCCTTGGCGGTCGGCTTCGCCGGTGTCGGGCATGATCCCGAGTCCCATCCGGCTCGCCGGGATCGCGCCCAAGAACATGCCTTCCGCCTGAAGTCTCATGGCGGCAAGCATTTGCGAAGGAATGGCGTTCGGAAGCGTGGTCTGTCGGACGATGGTCGACGACGCCGGAAGGAGGACGCGGACGTCGCCGCAACGGCTCGACTCGGTCCACGAGAGCAACGCAGCCATCGGGTCCGCGGCGTCAAACTCGCGCGCGTCGAGCACCGTGGGCCGCTCACCTTTTCGAACGAGCAGGGCACGCACCCGATCGGCACGTCGTTCGGCGACCGCCAGAAGCTGGTCGTCGTAGGTTGTCGGCGTGGTGGGCTTCACTGCTCTCGGTACTCCAGGATGCGCGCGGGAAGTGTCGAACGATCAAGTACGGCCGTGATTTCAACCTCAAGTCCGGTTGTCGCAGAACGACCTCGACTTGTCACGGTGAACACGTAACTCTGCGTATCGGCCATCGGCGCCAAGGCTGCGATCGCTTGAGGCGTGATCCTACTTGAATCTCGAAGGTCCGCGATGGAGAGGAGTCCAGAACTTGAGGCGCTGCGTTGGGCGATGATGGCGTCGGCGCTGATCGGATCATCGGGCAGCATCGCTCGAAGAATGGCTGGAGAAACCGTGTTGAGATTCACCTTGCCGATGATCGGAGTCGTTCCGTCGTCGAGCGTCGACTCTTGGAAGATCTTGCGCAGTTGTTGCTGATCGAGCGACTGGATGCGGTTCTGTCCCGCCGCGCCTTGATTGCCGCGCAGGCCAGACGAACTGCGTCCGCTCTGGCGGCCTCCCGCCTGACCTCCGGATTGACCTCCGGATTGTCCGGAAGCGCCCCCGGCGGCGTTGCGGCCATTCTGTGGACCGGAAGTCGCCAGCGTATTGAGGTCCTGCGTCAGCAACATCTCGAGCTTCGCGTCGGATCGCTTCGCGAAGGTGGTCAGCGATGCCGCTTGCTGCGCGGTCACACCGAGGCGTTCTTGCATCTCTTCGGCACTGGCACTCTTCAGGTTGAGCCGCTCGGTCCCGGAGGACGAGAGCAAACTCCCTGTCGTGCGAGCCGTGAGCGCGCCGCTCCAACCTGCATCAAGAAGCCCGTCGGCATCATCCTTTGGTTCGCCGAGCGCACCGTCGTTTTCGTTTGGGTCGAGCCGACCGTTGAGATTTGCATCCTCACCGCGGACGGACGACGGAAACGCACCTGCAACGAGTTCGAGCTCTGCGATCGAACGGAAGGAGCCGTTGCGCGGCTCGTAGCCGAGGTCGCGATTGACGTAATAGTCGTACTCCGCGCCCATCATGCCTGCGTTGTCGTCGGCGTCACGCCAATCCACAATCGCGTCCGCAACGTCGAGGCTCATGCCGCTCAGTTCGAGCAGCGTTGCCTTCGTTGCGTTGTTCACGTTGATCTTCGCGTGTTCATCTTGCGGGCCGCGGATTTCGACGCCGTCTTCAACGTGACGAATCTCCCAACTCCCAGAAGCGAGTTCGCCATCGGCGACGAGTTCAAGATCCTTGAAGAGTTGCCGCGCGTCGGATGGATCAGGTTCCTCGGTGTGGTACTCAAGAACTGCGAGGGTCTCCTCGATGCCGGCGCGGGCGGCCCACCGAGCTTCGACTTTCGCAATCGCTTCGCGTCCCATCGTGGCAGCGCGGAAGCCAAGCACCTGCGCAGCGCCGACGATCACTGCCGCAATGGCGACAGCCCAGATCACCAAGACGATCACGGATCCGCGTCGATTGCCACGCGCGGAGCGATCCATCTCGCGACCGGCGCGATCACCCATGCGACCATCCATGCGATCACCCGTGTGGCAACGCGGTAGCCATCGTCGTCCGTGTTGCGCCTCCTCAGGAAGCGTGGAGGCACGCGCGGTCATCTCACTCACCGACGGTTCCCCCGGCTCATCGAGAATCCGCCACCAGGTCGGTTTCCGGAGTTTCCAAAGGGGCGCGAGGATCCCGAGTTGTCGCCGCCAACCTCAGCGTTTGGACGGCCGCCTCCTGGGCGACCTCCACCGGGACGTCCGTTCCCGGGGCGCCCGCCGCCAGGACGTCCACCGCCAGGGCGACCTCCGCCGTCGACACCCAAATCATCGCCGCGACCTCCGCCGCCGTTCATACCGCCGCCGGTCCCGCCGTCCGTGCCACCGCCCGTACCACCGTCGGTTCCGTTGGCGCCACCTTGCGCGTCGCCTTCTTCACCGTTGGCATCAGTTCCATCATCAAGGCCGCTCTCGTCTTCTTCCGGTGGCGGTGGTGGTGGCACGATGCGATCAATGGGCACCTGCGTACGAAGGACTGCAAGCGCTTTGCCCGGCTCGCTGACCTCGCCACCGGGCATGTCCCCAGTCGCGGTCACCGTGATGCGGAGTGCCCAAGGAAGTCCAAGTTCATCGGAATCCCAGTCGGGGTACCAAGACTCACCGTCGTACGCCTCGATGGAAACACCAACGATGCCGTCGACCGTCGGCATGGCGATGCCGCCACCCTCGCCGTTTTCGTCAGGCACGGCGTCACGGCGCATCCAAAGAACGCTGCCGTCCGAGTCGTCCATCACGCGGTACTGCGATTCGTACTCGCCACCTTCGCCTTGGTACTCATCGCGCTGCATCGGTCGAAGGCGCGTGTTGTAGATCAGCACCTCATCGCGATCCATCGGCCCGTAGTCTGAGTAGTTCTGTCCGTCGAGGAGAATAAGGCGCGTATCGAAGAGATCGGCGCTGCGGACAATCGAAGAGAGGTCGCGGCGCAGCGAGTCCATCGCAGCAGTGGCGCGCGTCACCGCATCAAGCCTAGTACGCGTCACGTCGCGCGCACGGCCGATGCGCGAGAGCACGGTGCTGATCGTCACCACAACGATCGCGCTGACCGAGATCGCGACAACGAGTTCCATGATGGTGAACCCGCGGGTGGCATGTTGAGCGTGCGATGGATTACGGCGCATCTTCGGTGGCTCCTTCGCGCGCGGCGCGACGTTCTTCCCAACGAGCAGCTCGATCAAGCGGTTCGTAGGGTTCTCGCACAGGATCAGGTTCTTCGCCGCGCTTCTCAGCGATTCGGGTTTCAACGGAGTACGCACGCCCTGAGTCGTGGACGAGCGAGACAACAATGTGCGCAGGCACACCTGCGCCACCCGGGGCGATATCGATTTCGTACTCAAAGTCTTCGTAGGGGCTTCCCGCATCGAACTTGCCGCGCGTCGGGTGCAAATCCTCGAAGTCCACGGGCCCCTCGGTCAGCACCAGCGAGAGCAATTCATCGAGAGCAGCAGCTGCGCGAATATCAATTTCACCGCGACGCTGCATCGTGAGCGCGTGTCCGCTCACGCCAAGCACGGCGATCATACCGATCGCGAGCAGAATTCCAGCCACGATCGCGTCCATGAGCGCGAAGCCACGGCGCGATCGGCGATGCAACTGCCCTCGACGTTGCAGAGGGCACGCGCTGGTGTTGAGTGCTCGAGCCATCGTCACCATGCCTCCAGTGACGAACCTTGCGCATCGAGATCAATCGGCGTCCGTGCCGCATTCATCGGGTCATCTGATCGCAGAGGGGTGGATGAGTAGTTTTCGAGCACGATGGTCAGTTGCTTTTCCTGTCCCACAAGATCGAGCTCAATGCGTGGTCGTCCGCCGTCGGGGTGCGTGGGGATGTTCCATGCATCGCTCGACGGCATCTCGGCTTCATCAGCCGCGGCGCGATCAATGAACATGCCTTCCGGGAGTTCGACGACGTTGCTGAGTCGGTCGGGCTGCCAAATGCGCGGCCCTTCCGGATTCTCTGGATTGAGGTCGTAGATCCAGAGCGAGACCTCACGAAGAGATGGGTCGTAGTACAAGCCAATCTGCTGCACACCCGCGGCATTGCGGAACGCGTACATGCGGAGGAGATCCGCAACGGCGATGACCGCTTTCTCTTCGCGTTGACTTCGAACGGCGAGCATCTTCGGCACGATCGCCGAGGCAACGAGTGCGAGAATCGCGCACACAACCACGATCTCAACGATCGAGAACGCGCGCCGGAAGAGGCGCGCGCTCGAAGGAAGTCGATGGATGCGTGTGCGTTGCACAGAAATGACGCCCGTTCTCAGCCGCCGCGGCTCTTCTTCGGATCGCGGCCGTGATAGATGTCAGCGTTGTCGCCTTCGCCGCCCGGAGCCTTGTCCGGGCCGAAACTGTACACGTCGAATTCGCGACCGATGCCGGGCACTGCGATTTGGTAGCGCGTTCCCCACGGATCCGTTAATGAATCGACGCTGTCGATGTACTTTGGGACGAGCACTTCAAGATCGAAGTCCCCGCCGAGCGACGAACCACGGTTCTCGCTGAGGTAAATCGTCACTTGATCCGCGATCTTGGTCGCTTCGATCAGCGCTTTGTCTTGATTCGCGCTCGAGATACGACCAAGGAGGTTCGGAGCGATAATCGCCGCGAAAATCGCCACGATCGTCACCGCAACGATGACTTCGATGAGGCTGAAGCCGCGACGAACGCTACGGCGGAGACGGAGGTGGGTGCGGTTGTTCGTTTGCATGGTTTCCTTCTTACGCCCGTCATCCGACGGAGTTTTGCAATTGGACAATCGGCAGCAAGATTGCGGCCAAGACGAAACTCGCGAGCAGTGCCATGACGACGATGAGCACCGTCGGCAGCACACGCGTGAAGAGCTTGAGTGAGTTGTTCACCTGACGGTCGAAGCTTCCCGCGGCATGCAAGAGCATCTGCTCGAGGCGGCCGGAGCGCTCGCCGATGTTGACGATTTGCACCAGAAGCGGGGGGAAGTGTCCGCTGCGCTCCAATGGATCCGCGAGCGACTGGCCTGTGGTGACCTTATCGGAGACTTGGTCGATCGCGTTGGTCAGCGCGGTGTTTCCAAGCGTGTCGCGAACGATCTTGAGTGCCGCGAGAATCGGGATGCCTGCAGAAACAAGCGTTCCGAGCGTGCGGGTAAACCGCGCGACTGCGATGTCGCGGACGAGTTGCCCGGCGACCGGCAGACGCAGCACAAACGTGTCGAAGCGGAGTCGATTGGCGGGCTTCGCGAGCCAGTTTCGCCACGCGATCCACGCGAGCACGCCTGCGCCGATCAAGACGAGCCACCATGCCTTGATGAAGTCCGAGACATCCATCAGGATCATGGTTGGGAGTGGCATCTCAACATTGGGCGCGTTCATGATGGGCTTCATCACGCGCGGCAAGACGAATGCAATGAGAATGACCACGCTTGCCGCGATGAGGCCGGCGATCATCAGTGGATAGATGACCGCACCAACGACTTCGCGACGCAACTCAACCGAGCGCTCTAGGAGATCCGCAAGTTGGTGCATGATCTCAGCGTTGCGGCCGGATGCATCAGCGGCGCGCAGCATGCCCGTCGTCATGTCATCGAACGGCGGGCCATACTCCTTCGCGGCTTGATGCAGGGTGACGCCTGCCTCGACGCGATCGATCAAGTGATCGAGAATCGCTTGGAGGTTCTTGCTCGCCGCTTGTCGACGCACGGTTTTCAACGCTTGCATGAGCGGCAGACCCGCTTCAAGCGCTGTCGCGAGTTCGCGCACGAGATCGGCGAGTTCCGCGCGGGAGATCGTGGGTCGAGTGATCTTCTGACCGGCTGCAAGCGCCGCGTCTTCCGCACTCAACTGCACATCGAGCGCCGTCTCGCCCTTCTGCGCAATCATGCGCATGGCCGACGCACGATCGACAGCCATGATCGAGCCGTTGCTCGTCGAGCCATCTGCAGCGAGTGCTTGGTAGGTAAACGTCGGCATAAGACCTCGCGGCGATCAGCGCTTGCCTTCCCGGTTCTTCAGGTCTTCTGTGAAGTCGTCGACATCCTGCGTTGCGCGGAGGACTTCTTCAATCGTCGTCATGCCGGCGACTGCTTTGCGCATGCCGTCTTCACGCATGTTGATGAAGTCAGCATCGAGCAACGACTTCAGTTCATGGACAGGGCGGTTCTGCGCGATTGCTGCGCGGAGTGGCGTGGAAACGCGAACGATCTCGTAGAAGCCGAGACGACCGCGGAAGCCGCTTCCGTTGCACTTTTCGCATCCACGACCCACGGTTTGGCGGCCCTTGAAGCGCACGCGCTCGTCTGGCGTCAGTCGCGCATCGACCTCTTCAGTGATCGCGCGTTCTTCACGGCAGACCGCGCACACGCGGCGTCCGAGTCGCTGGGCGATCAGGCCTTCGAGCACGCTCGCGGCGAGATAGGGCTCCGCGCCCATGTCGACGAGACGACCGACGGACGAAATCGCGTCGTTGGTGTGCAGCGTCGAGAAGATGAGGTGGCCAGTGAGTGCCGAACGAATCGCGATATCGACGGTCTCAGCATCGCGGATTTCGCCGACGAAGACGATGTCAGGGTCTTGGCGCAGAATCGCGCGCAGTCCCGTCGCGAAGCTCAAGCCGCGCTTTGCATTGACGGGAATCTGATTGATGCCGTTGAGTTCGTATTCGACGGGATCTTCGATCGTGATGATCTTCTTGCGTGGGTCGTACAACTTCGAGAGCGACGCATACAACGTCGTCGTCTTTCCCGAACCCGTCGGACCCGTGACGAGGACAAGACCGTGCGGCTTCTCGATCATGCGATCGACAAGCGCGCGGTGCGACTCGCTCATGCCAAGGCTGACGAGATCGAGCGGCAGCGAACTCTTGTCGAGAATACGCATGACGACCGATTCGCCGTAGAGCGTCGGAACCGTTGAAACGCGGATGTCGACTTTGCGGCCTTCGAATCGGAGCGTGATGTGCCCGTCTTGCGGCACGTAACGCTCAGCGATGTTCATGCCCGCCATGATTTTGACGCGGCCGATGAGTGCGGCTTGCAAGTGCTTCGGCGGCTGCGGCTGCGAAACAAGAACACCGTCGATGCGGTACTTCACGCGCAGTTCTGATTCGAACGGCTCGATGTGCACGTCGCTTGCGCGGCCTTGCACGGCCTCAAGGAGGATGAGGTTCACGAGATTGATGAGCGTCGGCTGCTCAGCCATCCGGTGAACGTCATCAGCCTCGATCGCGTCGAGGTTGTGCTCGCTGTCAGGTACGGCCGCGAGTCCGCCATCCGACGCGAGCGACTCAGCCATTCGCGCAGCGGTCGTTCCGTACCGATCGCGCATCAGGTCGCGGAACGCGGGACCGTCAAGACCGATGCGGCGCACCGCGCGGCCGGTGACAGTGGCGATTTCATCGACCGCCGCGGTGTCGAGCGGATCGATCATCGCGACGAGCAAGCGTTGGCCGTCGATACTCAGCGGCACGGCGCCGAGGCGCACGGCGACTTCGGGAGCAAGGAGTTCAGCAGCAGTTGGATCCGATGGAGGCGCCTTCTCAAGCCACGGGATCCCGAGCAGCTCGCAGCGCTCGCGAGCGGCCATTTCGGGCATACCTATCGAGGCACCCTTCGTTGAAGAGCTCTCACTGAGGATGGTTGCGCTTCCATTGGTTCCGTTCGTCGAGCTCTGCACTGTTTTCCTCGCTCCGTCGCGCTCCGCGCCGGTTGCATGACGTCTCTTCTTGCCAAAGCAGCAGAACGCCGCTCAGCCGCCCTTCTTGCTTCCCTTCGGGCTTGAGCCCGATGTTCCCTTGGAATCGCTGCTGAATCCCTGACCAGCGGCCGGTGTTCCGCGCTCCAAGACCGGCTTTGCGTCGAGGTCAGGTGCCAGTTGCTGGCCGGGCTTCGTTGGGGTGGAGGCGTCCTGCACTGCTCCAGGTCCGCGCACGTTCTGGTCTACGCCGACGGGAGTGGACTCTCCGTTGTCGACACCCTTCTTGCTCATGCCGGGAATCGACTCCTGCTGCGCCTCGTTGAGGATGGCAGCGATTTCTTCGCGGTACTTGGCAAACATCTCGTCGCGCTCTTTCTTCAGCGCTTCGATCTGCGGAGCCTCGGAGTACTTCGAGGTACCCGCACCACGATTCTGCGCCATCTCAGTACGGCGTCGCGGCTCGAGCGGCTCGGTCGCGCGATAGCCGTCGGCAAAGCGCGCTTGGAACGCGGGATAATCAGCGTTGAAGCGATCGCGCAGAGCCTTCAGGCTTGTCTTTTGTGCATCGGTGAGATCTGGCAGTGCGGCCGCAGCCTCAAAGAGCGGAGTGATCGGGTCGGGGCGGTAGACCTGCGGGAACGCTCGCTGCAATGCACGTCGTTCGAATTGCGGGCCGTATTCTTCCCCGAGCGCACTCGAAATCGCCTTGACGGCGGCGTCTTGAACGTCGCGGACGGCGACGCGCTTCGCCATGATCTGCTCAGCGAGTTGCACCCCGGCCGATGGGTCCGGGTTTGACATCGCGTTGAGCTGCGTCGAGATGAGGCCCTGCATCAAGTTCTCTCGCGCGGCGAGTGCAGCGTCGAGGTTCGTTTCATACTCCGCCACCGCGTTGCGGGCGGCATCGGCTGCCGCAGGCGATGCCTCGAGTTCGCGCAGAATGAAGAGCAGATTGAGGGTTTCGCCGGAAAGCTCGCCGTTCGGCAGGCTCTTCTCACGACGAAGTGCTCGCTCGAGCGCGGGCCAAAGTTCCGCCTGCGAGTCGCTGAGCTGCGACTTCACGTTCGCGAGGAAGTCGTCGCGCAGTTTGACCTTCTCCGTCGACCATCGAATGATCGGGCCTTGCACGAGTTCAATCACCTTGTCAGGGCTCGTGCCTGCAGCTGCATCCTTCAAGCCAGTGAAAGCTTGACGAACACCATCTGCGGCGGTGTTGAAATTGGTGTTGTAGTCATCGATCAGCGCTTCAAGGATGGGGCGTTGCCATTCCTCAAGTTGCAGCGTGTCAACGAAGATCGGAAGGTCACGACCGAGGTATTCAGGGACGAAGAGTTGCGCGACGCCGCCGCGGCCGCCGAATTGAGCTTCTGCGGTAGGGGTAGCCGAAAGCGCGGCACCGGCAACAAGCACGGCGGCTGCGATCGGTGCGCGAAGGAAGGCAAAGGTCTGATGCAGGTTCGGGAGATTCATCACAGGGGCTCCTTCAAAGCTCGTTCAGGCTCTCGTTCGGTTTGCCAAGTTGGTTTCACACGGAACCTTGGGTTGGGTGAGATTGAGGTCGAAGCTGATGGGCAACGCTCAATCTGCCAGCCAGTTGTTCCAGTGCGAGTCCTCAATCAGTCAACGTCTCGGTGCTCCGTGCGCGAAACATCGCGGGCGGGCGAGTCTGATTGTTCCATATCTTGCGGCCTCCGTTGCCCAATCCACCAGACAACGTTCGAACTCCCGCATTGTGCAGGATCATTCGGGCGCTGTATCGCGATCGGGCTCGGGGACACGCCAACGCTTTCGACTCCGAGCGTCATCGTCTCAAGGGGCCGACCGTCGACACCCTTGAACTCGCGCGGCGGTGACGCAGTCGACCTACCGCGAGAGTCGCGGGGAAGATCGGCCGTTTTCGGGATTCTCTGCACGGAAGGTGCGAGAAGATCACGGTTCGAGCCCGCGATCAAAGGATGCACGCACGTCCAATAAAAAGTTCTCACGCGCGCACTGTGCGCTGCTCAATCCGCTTCACGGGGACCGTTTGCACGATGCGGTCGACGTAGATTCCCGGCGTGTGGATGTGATCAGGATCCAGGGAGCCGGTCGGAACGATCTCTTCGACCTCGACAACGCAGGCGTGGCCGCACATGGCGACGACCGGATTGAAGTTGCGGGCAGTCTTGCGGAAGACCAAGTTGCCCGATTCGTCCGCTTTCCAAGCCTTGACGAGTGAAAGATCCGCGCGAAGTCCACGCTCGAGGACGTATGTCTCGCCGTCGAACTCCTTCGTTTCCTTCCCCTCGGCGACGACTGTCCCGACGCCCGTTTTGGTGAAGAAGCCAGCGATTCCGGCACCCCCGGCGCGCATGCGCTCAGCGAGCGTTCCCTGAGGGTTGAACTCAAGTTCGAGTTCGCCGGACATGTACTGGCGCTCGAACTCGGCGTTCTCGCCTACATACGAGGAGATCATCTTGCGGATCTGACGGGTTTGGAGCAGGAGTCCAAGTCCCCAGTCATCCACGCCGGCGTTGTTGCTCACGGCGGTCAAATGGCGCGCACCTGAGTCGCGCAGCGCGATGATCAGTTGTTCCGGAATCCCACACAACCCGAAGCCTCCAACTGCGACGGTCATGCCGTCCCGGACGAGGCCCTGCAGCGCAGCGGCGGGGGTCGAGATAACCTTGGTTCGAGAGGCATGAGCTGAAGTGGACGTCGTGGTCATCGCGGGTTCTTTCTCGTTTCGCGCGGGAGAGCGAATCGACGGGGTGCGGAGTGTAGCGACGGAGGATTACTGTCATGGGTTACGGCCATGGGTCGCCTTCATGGTTTGCCTTCATGGTTTGCCTTGATGGGTGACCGCGCGTCGTCCAATCAGCGGAGATCGCCTGTGACCAAAAAAGAACGCCGGGCACCCGCGAAGGCGCCCGGCGTGCGATGAGACCAAGGAGCACGTGCGGATGATTCGGCACGATGACTCGTCATGATGTCCTGAGGCTTGCTCAGGGCCCGACGGGTCAGTTTTCGCTCTGTGCGAACTTCTGGGGAAGGCGACCTTCTCGGGTAGCGATGTCCACAGCCATATCGCTCGCGGCGTCCGGACTCGAAGTATGAAGCGCGAGCCGAATCTTCTCGAGGGCCTTGTTCTGAATCTGCCGGACGCGCTCCTTCGTCAGGCCAACGACCTGTCCGACTTGTTCAAGCGTGAGCGGTGGGTTGCCAGCGGATGGGCTAGCCACGGTCCCCGAAACAACGTCGCCAACCGGTGAGGCGCTCAAGGGCGCGGCCGAACGAGCCGCCAAACGAGCCGCCAAACGAGCCGCCAAACGAGCCGAGGTGCCTTCCGTCGAAGTCTGAGCGGGAACATACGCGGCACTCTGTGGTGCGCCCTCGACTGCAAGCGGAGATCCGTCGACCTTGAACCCGAATCGGAACCCGATGACTGCGCGCTCAATCTGCGTCAAATCAGCCTTGTTCGAGAACAAGATGTGCTTGACCTCGTCCGCGCACTCGCGCTCGTGTGTTGCTCGCACCGTCTCGAGGTGATTCGACTTCTCGAGAATGGGGTCGTACTCCGCACCGAAACGCTTCCGTTGCGTGGTGACCTTGATGCCATGTCGGCTGAAAGCCTTCAAAATCGCCCGGCATGCGTACGTCGAGAATTTGAAGCCTCGACCGCAGTCGAACTTGTCCACGGAACGCATCAGCGCCATGTTGCCTTCGCCGATGAGATCGGCAAAGTCGACTTCTGCGAGCCGGACGCGTTTGGCCATTGCCAAGACCAGTGCGAGATTGGTCTCCGCGAGTTGCTCGCGGTACTGCATCGCGACGGCGTACCAACGCAGAACGGTTCGAGCCTCGCCAAGGGTGAGCGCTCGGCCAGCCGCTTTCTGTTGGATCTCAGAGACCTGAAAGCGCGCGAAGTTGTACTTCATGAAAAGAATCCGCTCTTGAGCGCCCGTGAGCAGAATCGATGACTGCGACTTTGGTGAGCGGGTTCCCCGGTTGCGCGCTGAGATGAAGTCATCCATCAGCGGGCGATACCACGTGACGTCGGGGCGCTCGATTTCGGCGAACCCGTAAATGCGCTCTTCTGCGCCTTGAACGTGGTATTCGGCGTGATCGATGTAATCCATCGGCTCCGACAGAATCTCGTTCAGGCGCGCCTCTTCGCCGCTTGAAAGGGGGCGAAGCTCAGCCTGTCGGCGCGCGTTTGCAACTTCGCTGACGCGGCGTCCTGGCTCGAGTTCCGACGAGGCGGCGGCCCGGATCGCCCCACTGGCGCGGCGCGAACCACCAGCCGTTTGAAGTGCATTCGGCAGTGCTTGGCTTGAGACGGTCCGAGCGCGAATCGCCGCGTTGCTCCTTCGTTGCGTACGCAGCAGGGGAGAATCGCCTCCCGCTGACGTTGGCGCTACGCCCGAAAACCCGAGGCTCTCGGCGGCAGAATCAAGCGGTGCAAGATTGCCCGCGGGGTTGGTCGCGACTTTCTGGACAAGCGATGGCATGTTGGAAGCTTCCTTTGCGACGTACAGGCGACGTGGCGCGCGTGGAGGTTTCCGGGCCTTCGCGACGGCTGGGCTAGGCCGCGCATCTCTGCATTCCCGGGCGAGTTCCGACGGTCATTCGTCGAAACGCTCCGCGAGTTTTACTTCTTAAAATTCGCGATCTTGCTCGATACATGATCGAAGCTTCGCGAAATTCAATCTTTCGTCTTCTCGTAGCCTTCCCAAGGCTTGTGTAACTCGGTCAGTGACAACTCCCCGTCGAAGGGGCGCTTTCCACCGTGCACATTCGCGAGTTCACTTCTTGAAACGCCGCGAAGACGCACTTTGTTCGCCTTTCCCGACAAGATCGAGGCATATCGCTTCGAAACGCGCTTAGAAGCGATTCAGTTCCTCACGCAATTCCGCACGCAATTCCGACCCACTTCATCCCGAAGGCTTGTGGGCCGACGCACCCAGCCGCGCCTCCGCCTTGATCGTGCTCCATCCACCCGAAAGGCGTGGGTACAAAGCGGGTCGTCGCGAAGCCGAATCAAGTCCACCCAACAGAACCAGATGTCATGAGCTGCGGAACAGCCGCAGATTCCCACTATACGTTTGAGAATGCCGTCGGTTGAAGCGTGGGCGTCCTCATCGACGCGGAAACGATCAAACTGGGGAGGACGCCGAAGGGACGACTGCTTCGCGAGGTGGAAAGACGCCGCATGGGAGCTTTCTATTCCGTCGCGAGATCAAAAAGACACCGACCGAAAGGCGTGGCCCTTCGGTCGGTGGGTCGTTCGGTCGATCGACAGGCGCGAGAGCACCCGATCGGATCAAGCGGGATGGATCACTCCGCCTTGCCAGACGAGCTGTCGTAGATCCAACGCTCGCCAGCGCGCGCGAAGTCGAGTACTTCGCCAGCCTTGAAGAAGAGTGAAAGCTCGCGCGCCGCAGCTTCAGGGCTGTCGGAGCCGTGGATGAGGTTGAAGGAGTTCGAGACGCCGAAGTCGCCGCGGATCGTTCCCGCTGCAGCCTTCGAGCCGAACGTCGCGCCCATCATGCCGCGGCAGATGGTGATCGCGCCGATGCCGCGCACCGCCATGACAAGCACCGGAGAACTCGTCATGAATCCGACGAGGCCGTTATAGAACGGCTTGCCGTTGTGATCCTTGTAGTGGGTCGCCGCGAGCTCAGGCGAGATCTGCATGAGCTTCGCGCCCACGATCTGGAGGCCCTTGTCTTCGAAGCGGGTGATGATGCGGCCCATGAGACCGCGTTGAACGGCGTCTGGCTTCAGGATGATGAGAGTCGTTTCCATGGTGTGTATCTCGAAAAGGGGTCAGCGGAAGGGGGAAGAGTGTAGCGGAAGCGCTCCGCGGGTGAGGTGCTCGGTGCGAAGACTCTCTCCCGAGAATTGGTGCGGGAGCGCGTCTGTGCGCCGCGCGAGCCGCGGGAATCCGCTAACTTCGGTCCCGCGGCATTGTGCCGCGCTGAGGCGACGGAACGCCTTGGCCCATTGATGGAGGGAGCCGTGAAGGCCGTGACGGAACGCGCTGCTCATTCGACCAAGCCACGCAGGGGAGCGACTGCCGAGGAGATGTCCGCTCGGCAGAAGGAAGTCTCCGTGAGCGAGTTCTTTGTCAAGAACCGCCACCTGCTCGGCTTCGATAATCCCCGCAAGGCACTCCTGACGACGGTCAAGGAAGCCGTCGACAACTCGCTCGATGCATGCGAGGAAGGCGGCATCCTTCCAGATATCGCAGTCGTCATCGAGGATCTCGATCCGAGGCGTCCCGCGACTTCGAAGAGTTCGCGCTACCGCGTCACGATCATCGACAACGGACCGGGCATCGTGCGCAAGCAGGTGGAGAACATCTTCGGCCGCTTGCTGTACGGCTCGAAGTTCCATCGCTTGAAGATGTCGCGCGGGCAGCAGGGGATTGGTATCTCGGCTGCCGGCATGAACGGCTTGATCACCACGGGTCGTCCGATGGTGATTCACACGAAGCCGAATGCGAAGCAAGCGGCGCACCACCTCGAACTCGCGATGAACACGAAGACGAATCGCGCCGAGGTAACGCTCGACAAAGAAACGAAAGACTTCCCACCCGAGCGCTTCCGCACGATTTCCGCGGGAACAAAGCAGCTTTCCGCCGAAGGCACCTTCTTGTCGCCGGACGTCTTTGCGACCGGCACGAGCGTTTCGATTGAACTCGAAGGGAAGTATCAGAAGGGCCGCGGCTCGGTCGATGAGTTCCTCGAACTCACCGCGATCGCGAATCCTCATGCGCGCATCATCTTCGTGCCGCCATCGCGCACGACGCAAGAAGAAGGCGATGATCTTCTTCCCGGCACGAGTGCCTCTGCTGCACAGGAAGGCAAGAAGGAAGCCCCGGCGCAAACTTCGGAAACGGGCGGCGTCATCGTGTATCCGCGTGGCGTGCAGGAACTCCCGCCTGAAACGAAGGAGATTCAGCCGCACCCGAAGGGCATCGAACTCGGCATCCTTCTTCAGATGTTGAAGGACTACGAGGCGAGCGAGAAAGGCACGCTGTACGACTTCTTGCAGACGCGCTTCTGCCGCGTTTCATCGTCGACGGCATCGAAGTTCTGCTCGGCGATCGGTGTCACGAGTCGGACGAAAGCCGCGGATATCGAGCCACCCGAGGTCGAGAAGCTCTTCAAAGTCTTTGAAGATGAAAGGCTTGCACCGCCACCGACCGATTGCCTCGCGCCGATTGGCGTTCGACAGTTGCTCGCGGGGCTTCTCAAAGGCGTAAAGGCCGAGTTTTACGCGGCATCCACGCGCGAAGCCGCGGTCTATCGCGGACGTCCCTTCCAAATTGAAGCAGCGATCGCCTTCGGCGGCGACTTGCCCGCGGATCAATCCGCGCGCGTCATTCGCTTCGCAAACCGCGTTCCGCTCCTGTTCCAGCAAAGCGCTTGCTCGAGTTTCAAGGCCGTCGAAGAAACGCCGTGGAAGAACTACGCGATGCAGCAGCCGCGCGGCAGTCTTCCAGTTGGGCCACTCGTCGTGATGATCCACATGGCAAGCGTGTGGGTGCCGTTTACGAGCGAGTCCAAGGAAGCGATCGCGGATTACGACGAGATTCGCAAGGAGATGAAACTCGCGCTTATGGAGTGCGGGCGCAAACTCGGCACGTATCTCCGCAAGCGTCAGAAGATGCGCCGTGAGAGCGAGCGTCGCGATGTCTTCGAGCGATACATCGGTGAGATCGCGAAGTCGCTCAACGCGATCACGAATGAAGACGCGAAGCGGCTCTACGACGCGCTGCTCGAACAGGCCCGCAAGAAGACCGCGGTTGCGGATCAGCACCTCGATGAGGATGGCAAAGTCGTTCGTGAAGAGGAAGACGACTTCGACGATGACGGTGTGATTTTGGTCCCGACCGCAATCGCGCCCATCGAACAATCCGCGCCGATCGCGCCGATTTCGTTCGAACCAGTGGAATCGAAGTCGAGTGCTGCCAAGAAGCCACCGTCGTCAAAGTCCGCGCCCAAAACGACGGAGAAGCAAGCGGCCAAGGCGGCACCCGCGATCGTCACGAAGAAGGATCTTTCGGCGCGCTCCGAGGAAAAGTCTTCCGGCACTTCCAAGCCCGCAACTTCATCGAAGTCCGCGGGATCGACTGCCAACAAGCCGTTTGAAGATGACGATCCGCGTCTGTTCTGAGTCGCACCTGTCCTCAGCTCTTTGTGAGCGTCAGTTTCTCAGAGATCGCGCCTCGTGCGCACGTTCTATCGGAATGAACACATGGCGAAGAAGTCCAACACACCCGCGTCAAGTTCCCCGAAGCCTGCAAGCGGCAAGGTGAAGGAACGCGACATTGCAACGCAGCGGAAGATCCTCACACTCGCGGAGGAAATCGTTCGACGTTCGCTCGGCGGCCGCGAACCAATCGTGCAGATTCCGACACGCACGAAGTCGAACACGATTTGGAACAAGAAGAAGGGCATTCTTGAGATGGGCGGCGCGACTGCGGAGCGCCCACTCTTTGACTTGAAGACCGCGAAGCAGTTCATGCAAACGATGCTGCACGCGAGCACCATCAAGGATCTCATTGAGGCGCAAAAGACAAGCAGTCTTCGTGGTGTGTTCTACAAGGCAAAGCACACGGTCGCGGGTACGAAGGAGAACACCTTCGACACGCAGGATGAGTCGGACCCGATTCTGGAAGATCTCGAAGTGGCGCTTGGCGCGTTGCGCGAAGAACTGCACGTCTTCGCGGAAAACCGCGGCTCGATGGTGGGCAACATCACGATCGTTGATAAGGGTGACGAGATCGACTGTCGTCGCATGGGTTCGGGCGGCTACGCGCTGCCGTCGATCGTCGAGCCCGACATCATTCAGTTCAAGAAGTGCGAAGCGAAGTTCGTGCTGCACGTCGAAAAAGGCACCGTTTGGAATCGCTTCAACGAAGATCGATTCTGGGAGAAGCACAACTGCATTCTTACGCACGGCGCAGGGCAGCCGCCGCGTGGATGCCGTCGCTTGCTGCAACGACTCAACCAAGAGTTGAAGTTGCCGATCATCTGCGTGCTCGACAACGATCCGTGGGGCCATTACATCTACAGCGTCATCAAGCAGGGCTCGATTTCGCTCGCGTTTGAAAGCACGCGTCTTGCGATTCCCGATGCGAAGTTCCTTGGGATCCGTGCGAAGGATTTCCGTGAATGCGGTCTCGATGATGCGGTGAAGATCGATCTCACCGACAACGACATCAAGCGCGCGCGTGAGATCGCGGCGTATCCGTGGTTCGAGGCGCACAAGGGATGGCAGAAGGAGATCAACGCGCTCCTCTCCAACGGATTCAAGATGGAAGTCGAGTCGTTGATTACGAAGGATATTTCGTACGTCAGCGAGACCTACGTTCCCGAGCGATTGAAGGCCAAAGACTGGCTTGAGTAAGCGCGCGCGACGTCTTTGAGCGCTCGAGCGCGGCTCTTGCCGCGCCCTCGCTCTGGCGTGATTCACTCCAAAGGTCGACGCCGCAGCGGCGACCGCAAAATTCACCCGCCGCCGCAGCGGCGACTGCGTGTTACGACGTCGACGCGCGCTTGAAAAGGCGGTCGAGCAGCGTCTTGCGTGCGTCGTCGTTCTCGCTGGAGTCCGTCGGCGTCGCTGGCCCTGCGACTGGAAGTCTGACGACGAAGTCGCTTCCTTTACCCTCTTCGCTGAAGAGTTCGATCCGACCGCCGTGTTCTTCGATGATGCGGCGGGTGACCGCGAGTCCGAGGCCGGAGCCACCCTTTCGCCCAGTCACGTAAGGGCGGAAGATCTCCGCGTGCTTCGCGCTCGGAATGCCGGGCCCTGTGTCAATGACGTGCAGCACAACTTCAGGAGTTTGGGGTGCGCGGCTCGCTCGCGTGGGATCGGGCGTCTCGACGCGTACGCGCACCAGGATTTCCCGCGTCGGAGCGTCGGTCGCGGCCATCGCTTGCGTTGCGTTGATGAGAAGATTCAGGAGCGCCTGCTTGAGCAGCGCTGGATCGAATCGCGCTTCGACGGGCGTGGATGGCAGATCGGTTCGCAAGAGTGTGCGATGTATGTCGCACTGAGGGCGATAGAAGTCGGCGAGTTCCTCGACGGTCTCGCGAACATCGGCGTCCACGGGTGCAAGTTTGATGCGACCTGCGAACCGAAGGAAGTCATTCAAGATGTTGGCGAGGCGTGTGGCTTCGCGGCTCACCGTCTCGACGCGGCGGACGAGCGTGGCTTTCTCGTCTTCAGGGAGTGCGGAGTCGGAGATCGACTCACTTGCGAGTTGGACGTTGAGACCGATCGTCGAAAGCGGATTCTTGATCTCGTGTGCGAGGCCCCCAGTGAGGGCGCCGAGCTCCGCGAGTCGCTCCTGACGGCGTGCGCGCTCCTCGGCGGCGCGGAGGCGGACCACCCGACGCGTGAGCACGCCGGCAACAACGGCAACGGCAAGGACGCCGCCCGTCACTGCGCCGAAAAGGAACGAACCCCAATCCATGAGATGGGAGCGTAGCACGGCCCGCTTCGCCGAAGTCTCGAACACGGTCTAGAACACGGTCTAGAACACTGTACCGCTGCGTATGTTGACCACAGACCAAAAGAAACACCGACGCAACCTGTGATGCGTCGGTGTCGATCAGTGATCAATGCTGTGTGACGTTCAGTGCGCGGTGCGCGAGCGATTGTTCGGTCGCTCGGCAGGTGGGACGCGCGAGCCGAGCGACTTTGCCTTCGTCGCCGACCAACCCTTGTCACCATCGTTCGCTGAGTAGAGAACTCGCTCGCCGTCGCGAAGTGCGCGGAAACCTTCGGACTGCTCGATCACCGAGAAGTGCACAAAGATGTCCTGTCCTTCTGGGCCAACAATGAACCCGAAACCCTTGCGGGCGTCGAACCACTTGACGACCCCTTCCATGTCAGTCAGCGTTTGCGCATCCGCCATCGTTGCGGCTCCATCAATGATCCGGTCGTTGCCGGAAGTGGCTCTCAAGACGTGGGCGACGAAACCCGGTGGGACATTGTGATGCCGGATTGTGCCTCATGCAAGCGCAACGCAAAGAGCAGGCACGAATCTCAAAAAAACACACGCGGGAGTGGCGATTTGTGCCGCTCCCGCGTGTTTGAGTTTTTGATCGTAAGTCCCGACAGGATCGGAACCTGAGGTCAATCTGACTTTGAACTGAACTTACGCCTTTGCAGCTTCCGGCGCGGGCAGCATGGCCTTCCGTGAGAGTTTGATGCGGCCGTTGTCGTCGATGTTGATGACCTTCACGGTCACCGAATCGCCAACCTTGACCACTTCGTCGACCTTCTTCACGTAGCCGTGCGAGAGTTCGCTGACGTGGCACATGCCGTCGGTTCCAGGCGCGAGTTCGACGAAGCAGCCGAACTCCTTGATCGCGACAACCTTACCCGCGTAGACCGCGCCGACCTTGATCTCTGCGCCGAGCGCTTCGACCGCAGCCTTCGCTTGCAGAGCCTTTTCGGCGTTCGAGCAGGCGATGAAGACGGTGCCGTCTTCTTCGACGTTGATCGTGGCGCCGGTCGACTCTTGGATGCCGCGGATGGTCTTGCCGCCTGGTCCGATGAGCTTGCCGATCTTCTCTGGGTCGATCTTGACGATGGTGATGCGCGGGGCAAGCGGGGAGATATCGCCACGCGGAGCAGCGATGACCTTCTCCATCTCAGCGATGATGTGGAGACGACCTTCCTTCGCCTGACCGAAGATCTTCTCGATCTCCTCAACCGACAGGCCGCGGGCCTTGAGGTCGAGTTGGATGCCGGTGATGCCCTCGCGGGTGCCGGAGACCTTGAAGTCCATCTCGCCGAAGAAGTCTTCTTCGCCGATGATGTCGGTGACGTGCGTCACCTTGCCATCGGTGTCGGTGAACCGACCAACCGAGATACCTGCGCAGGTGTTGCGGATCGGGACACCCGCGTCCATGAGCGCAAGGCAGCCGCCGCAGACGCTCGCCATCGACGAGGAGCCGTTCGACTCAGTGATGTCGCTGACGAGGCGGATGGTGTACGGGAAATCTTCCGCGGTTGGCAGGATGCCGAGGAGCGAACGCTCCGCAAGCGCGCCGTGTCCGATTTCGCGACGACCTGGGCCCATGATGCGGCCAGCTTCACCCGTGCAGAACGGTGGGAAGTTGTAGTGGAGGTAGAACTTCTTCGCGTACTCAGCGAGGAGGCCGTCGATGATCTGCTCATCCTTGACGGTGCCGAGCGTGCAGGTGACGAGCGACTGCGTCTCGCCGCGCTGGAAGAACGCCGAGCCGTGTGTGCGCGGGAAGACCGCGACCGACATGTCGAGCTGACGGATCTCGTTCAGCTTGCGGCCGTCGGCGCGGATTGAGTGCTGCGCAACCAAGTAGTGCGTGATCTTCTTCTCGAGAAGGCGCAGGCCTTCCTTCGCTTGCTTCTGCTTCTTTTCCGCGGCCATGTGCTCGGAGTAGGCGACGCCCTCTGGAATCGAGAAGTGGGTCTTGATGACCTCGCTCTTGATTGCGTCGACGGCGTCGTTGCGCTCCTTCTTGCTCTTGATCTTGCGTGCTTCAACGAGACGGTCGTAGGCAGCTTCCTTGACCTTCTTCATCACCTCGTCGCTCGGGGTCGAGAGTTCGCCCATGCGAACCGCGGGCGCGCCGCACTTCGTGCGAAGTTCTTCCATCAGTTCGAGCGTCGGTTTGATGCCTTCGTCGTACCCGAAGCGAATCGCGCGAATCATCGTGGCTTCATCGACTTCGGCCGCGCCGACTTCGATCATGTTGATCCCATCCTTGTGGCCGGAGAGAACAAGGTCGAGATCGCTGAATTCCATCTGCGCCTGCGTCGGGTTGATGACGAAGCGCTCGCCTTGCTCGGTGATGACGCGGGCGACGCGAATCGTTGCAACCGGTCCGAGGTACGGAGCGTCGGTGATGTGGAGCGCGGCGGACGCGGCGGTGCAGGCGAGCACGTCAGAATCGTTCTGCGTGTCGTGGCTCATGACCCAGGCTTGGAGCTGGATTTCATCGCAGAAGCCTTCAGGGAAGAGCGGACGGATCGGGCGATCCATCATGCGCATCGTGAGGACTTCCTTCTCGTTCGGTTGGCCTTCGCGCTTACGGAATCCGCCGGGGAACTTGCCCGCTGCGCCGGTCTTCTCACGGTAATCGCAGGTGAGAGGGAAGAAGTCGATGCCGGCGCGCGGATTGGCGCGAACGCAGGTTGCGAGCACGGTGGTTTCGCCGTAGGTCGCCATGACGGCGCCGTTCGCGAGTTTCGCGACGCGACCCGTCTCGAAGCGGAGGACGCGGCCTCCGATGGTCTTCTCGACAATAGTGACTGCCATGTGTGAACTCCTGATGCCGCGCGTTCGCGGCGTGGGGCGCGTCATGCGCCCGGGTTTGGGGAAATAAAAGAACTGTGGAACGGCGCGGTCGCGGTGTTCGTGGGATGAGGCATCCCTGAAAGTCGAAGCTTCAAAATCGAAGCCTCAACAACAAACCTCAAAACACAAAACATGAGACAGCACCGGCGCGAGGCGCCGCGAGTGCGAGCGTGCGCATGCGGCGACGCCGCAGAAAACACCGCACGGCCGCGGACGCGGCGCGCAGGCGCTTACTTGCGGAGGCCGAGGCGCTTGATGAGGTTGAGGTAGCTCTCGCGATCAGTTTTCGCGAGATAGGTCAGCAGGCTATTGCGCTTGCCGACGAGGAGAAGCAGGCCGCGACGCGACGCGTGGTCCTTCTTGTGCGCACGGAAGTGATCTTGCAGTTCTGCGATGCGCGCAGTGATGGCCGAGATTTGGACCTCGGTGGAACCGGTGTCGTTGGCGTGGTGACGGCTGGCTTCGACGATCGAATTGCTCATGGGAGTCTTTCAGCTTCCTTCGTTGCATGTGGCGGCAGTCCCGCCGCCTTTTCTCACATGTTGAGGGGAAGGGAAGAGGATAGCGGAAGCTGATGCGTTGCCGCAAGGGGTTACGCGATCTCGGCTTGTCGTCGGATTGATGGGTTCGTTGGACGAGTTCTCGGAACTTCGGCGACGTTCATCAGACAAGTGTGCGGGAGGCCTTCGCGAGTTGGTCTATTCTCTGCGCCCCGCGCCGATATCCGACGCCCGCACCGACGCATTTTGAGGCTTGCATGACCACGACGACATCGATGCTCGAACAGAAGACCGCCGAATACCTCGCTGAAGCGGCGAAGATCGAGGAAGGCGGCGGCAAGTCGGGGATTGAGCGCCAACATCGCAACGGTCGTCTCACGGCGCGCGAGCGCTTGGCGTTGCTCGCCGATCCAGGCACGCGCGCGATGGAGTGCGGGCTCTTCAGCGCATGGAACATGTATCGCGAATACGGCGGTGCCCCAGCTGCCGGCGTTGTCACGACGATTGCGGAAGTTGACGGACGGCTCGCGATGGTGATCGCGAATGACGCAACGGTCAAAGCCGGCGCGTTCTTCCCGATGACGTGCAAGAAGATCATTCGTGCACAGGCAATTGCAGAACGCGCGCGATTGCCGCTGCTCTACCTCGTCGACAGCGCGGGTGTGTTTCTTCCGCTGCAAGAAGATGTCTTCCCGGACACCGACGATTTCGGCCGGATTTTCCGCAACAACGCGGTGATCAGTGCGCAAGGAATTCCGCAGATCGCGGCGATCATGGGGAACTGTGTCGCAGGCGGCGGATACCTCCCCGTGCTGTGCGACACGCTCTTGATGACCGAAGGAAGTGGCTTGTATCTCGCAGGACCGGCGTTGGTGAAAGCTGCGATCGGTCAAGAGGTGTCGAGTGAAGATTTGGGCGGCGCAGAAATGCACGCGCAGATTTCGGGAACGATTGATTTCCGCGAGAAAGACGACCAATCATGTCTTGCGCGGCTTCGTCGCGTTTTCTCAGCGGTGCGGACGGCGCCTGCGAAGATGCGAGCGCCCTTTGCGGCAGAAGCACCGGCGCGCGGAGCGGAAGAACTCTTCACGATTTTCAAGTCGGAGGCCGGTGCTCAGTACGACATGCGCGATCTCCTCGCGTGCGTCGTAGATGCTGGATCGCTCGATGAATACCGCGCGGAGTTTGGTTGTTCGCTCGTCTGTGCGTACGCGCGAGTTGCGGGTTTCCCGTGCGGAATCGTTGCGAATCAGAAGAAGCTCACGCAGCGAAAAATGCCGGGTGGCAAAGCAGGTCCGTCGAGCGCGACGAACATGCCCGCGGTGATTTACGACGATTCCGCCGACAAAGCGGCGCGATTCATCATGGACTGCAACCAGAAGGGTTTGCCGATTCTCTTCGTGACCGACACGACGGGCTTCATGGTCGGCCGTGACAGTGAGCAGGGCGGCATCATTCGTTCTGGTGCGAAGATGGTGAACGCGATGTCGAACTGCGTGGTGCCGAAGATCGCGCTCGTGGTGGGCGGTTCGTACGGCGCAGGCAATTACGCCATGTGTGGTCGCGCGTTTGATCCGCTGCTCACGCTCGCGTGGCCGGGCTCACGTTTCGCGGTGATGGGCGCAGCGCAGGCAGCAGGAACGCTGCTTTCGATCGACCTTGCGGCGCGCGAGCGAAAGGGCGAAAAGATCGACGAAGAGATGCGCAAGCAACTTCTCGCAGCGATTACCGCGAGTTACAACGAGCAACAAGACATCCGCTACGCCGCAAGCCGCGGATGGATTGATCGCATCATCGATCCGCGCGAAACCCGCGAGGAACTCGCGCTCGCGCTCGCCGTTGCTGCACAGGCACCGCTTCAAGCTCCTGGTATGTACCGCACGGGCGTGCTTCAAACCTGAACGCGCGGAGGCGCGTTACGCGCGTCGTGCGCGTCGCGAGCGTAACGGCGTGATGAGTGCCGCGATGGCAAGCAGCACGACTGGGCCTGGTGCAGGAACGATGCTGTATTCAATCTCGAGCGTCGGCACGATGCCGCCTTCGAGCGCGCTGTCCGCGCTGTCGAAACGGCGTGCTGTGCCTGCGGTTGATTCGTCGCCGAGCAAGAACCATCCATGATTGCGCGACGGATCTTGCGCGAAGAGCCGGACATCGTTGAGAAGGCCAAGCGAACTCCACGTATAAAGGCCAAGTGCCTGTGTGGACACGGTCGCACTGGCGAATGCTGCGAAATCGCCGCCCGCTGTTTCCCAAAGTGTGCCGCCACCCGCGCCGTCCGCGCTGGAGTGGAGCCACGTGCAATCACCAGCCAGCGCGAGCGCGCCCGAAGCTTCGGTGTCGGCTGGATTCGACGCGCCAGTTGTCCAAGGTGAAAGCGCCAGCGCGAGCGAAACGTCGCGAGCACCGCTTCCCGCATTCACTTGCGACAGATTGAGCGTCAGGCGAGCCGCGGTGATCTGCGCGCCCGCTGGAACGGCTGATGCGACATCGAACTGCAGCACGCTGCGTCGCGCGAGGTTTTGATTCGTCTTACCAGCGAAGAGATAGCGCCCAGCGCCATTGGCGAGACTCCCATCATTCGATTGGTACATTGCGGCGTCACGACTTGCCTGCAGTGTGATCAGGTCTGCGTTGGCCGCGTGACCACCAAACCACATCGCAGCCGTCAGCGCGACGCCCTCCACAAACCAAAAATGTGCCTTCCTCATTTCCTCAGCCTCCGGCACGTAGGCTGCTCGAAAATCCGCGACGTGCCAACCCGGTCCGCTCGTTCTCATGCAAAAAATCACAATTGCAACCTCAAATCCACACAAGGTGGACGAGATATCGGCCACGCTCGGCCTGCTCGGCATCACGTGCGTGGCTCTCGGCCGCACCGACATTCCCGAGCCGGAAGAAGATGGGGCGACGTTTGAGGAAAACGCTCGCATCAAGGCGGTTGCGTACGCCCGTGCGCTGGGCGAAACGGTCCTCGCCGACGATTCGGGCCTTGAGGTCGACGCGCTCGGCGGCGCGCCGGGCGTACACAGTGCACGTTACGCAGGGATTGGCGCGACGCGCGAAGAACGCGACCGAGCGAACAACGCGAAACTCCTTGCGGCGCTTGAGAGCGTTCCTGATGCGCTGCGAACGGCGCGATTCGTCTGCGTACTCTCGATCGCGCGGGCCGATGGCACCATCGTTGCGGAATCACGCGGCACGTTTGAAGGTGTGATCGGCCGCGCACCTCGTGGGACAAATGGCTTCGGCTACGACCCGCTCCTCATCCTCGAAGATGGTCGGACGAGTGCGGAGCTTTCGAGCGCAGAGAAGAACGCACGAAGTCATCGCGGGAACGCGCTCCGATTGCTCGTTCCAAAGCTCGCGCGTTGATCGCGAATCATCAAACACGTGAGCGCATCACATGCTCGAGCGCACGATGCGGCGAAGTCCGTCATCGAGGCGGAAGTACTCCAGCCGCAGGCGCTCTCCGACGGAACCGAGCCACGGCGCACGACCAGCATGTCGGTCGATGCGGCCGAGTGCATCACGCGCGTCTTCTATCAGAACATGTTCGTGACCGCGCGCCGCGGCGAGCGCGCGTGCAAGCCACGCAGCGCACGCGATGTTGAGAACGAGTGCCTGGAATCCGCGTACCGCGGGCCAGCCGTAGTAACCCGCGCCCCACGCGCGACCACCAACGATCGTTGCGCGGGCGTAACGCACGAAAAGATCTTCGATCGCGTCGCGATCTGGACTCTCGCTGAGGATCGGCACCTGTGCGATTTGGTCGAAGGACGCCGCGTTGAGTAATCCGCGCGCGACGGCAGGAATACGGCCTTTCCCTCGCGTGAATGCACGGCTTGCGAAGAGTTGCGCAAGCACGGTGCGCCAACGCCCGCGCGATTTCGCGGTGTTCACTTGCACGTCTTCCAGTCGCGCGTAGACCGCTTGGCGTAGGAGCCGCGATTGCTTTGGGAGCGCGGCCTCGAGCGGAAGGTGTTCGAGTTCGGCAGGAAGCGCGGAGAAGAGCAGGGAGACGAGTTCGCGGAAGCGCGTCGCGCGTACGTCGGCCAGCTTCGCGCGACCAAGACTCGCAGCAACCCACGCGAGGCCGTCGAAGCGATCGCGGAACGTGAGATCGCCGCGCGCGAGATACGCATCGACGGCGTACGAGAGCGTGTCGAGTTCGCCCTCTTTCGCACCCATCGCGTCGGCGAGCATGGCGGTGTACGTAGCGATGCGCGTTTCAGGAATCGCGCGCGTCATGCGGTCAATCTCCGCGGTGTGACTGCGGAGTTCTGCACCTTTGTTTTCGCGCACGCTTTGGCACGCGAAGCTCAATCCAACGCGCGTGCGACGGTCGTCGGGAACCGGCACGAACGGGAACATCTGACAGGCGATCGGCTTCTCCGCAAATCCGTACTCCTTGTGGATACGGCAGAGGCCGTCGTCCATCAGGAAGACGCATGCGCCGTCGTCGCGTTGACGGAGATAGGTGACGCCACGGAAGTCGACGGTGACGGGCATACCGAGTTTCTCAGTCCACGCCTGGGATTCGAGTTTGCGAAGGTCGGCGGGGCGGAGTTGGACGGTGAAATCGCGGCAGCAGTTTCCACAGCCGTGGCAACTGTATCGCTGCGCGTTGAGTGGCAACACAACCAACGGCAGCGCGACGGGGCGATCGTCGCGCTCGTTCTCTCGATTGGATGCAGAGTTGGGTGTGGAGTCGCTCACAGAATCGCTCACAGATCGCTCAGGCTGCAGACGGTACGCGCTTCAAGCGTCGTGCGCACCAGATCGCGCCAACGACGCCGAGAGGAAGACTGATGATCGCTTCGCCGGCGCTCTCAAGAAGCGCGAGTTGTGCGGTCAGCGCATCGAGGCTTTCGCTGTCGCCCGAGTGTGAGGCGATGACGTACGGCGCGACGAGCGCGACAAGTCCTTCCCGCCAACCGATGCGGCCGAGTGGATTTCCTGCGCCAAGGATCGCGACCGCAGCGAGCATCGCGGCCTGCGCTGGACCGAGCGAAACGCCGACGATTTTCGCGGCCGCCCACATGCGAATCGCCCACATCGCGAGATCGACTGTGCGGAACACGATGCCGCCGAAGAGCGCGCGTGGTTCGACGAGCACGCGCTCGCCACCTTTCAAGACGCGCCGCAGAAGCGTGGATCGACCGACGAGCATCGTGACGGTCGACCCCACGACGATGACACCACCAAAACCAAGGAACCAGAGCCAGTCGAGCGCGAGCGTTTCGCGTCCGACGGCGATTTGAATGAGTCCAGCGGTTAGCCCAGCGCCGAGTGTTCCGAGTGTCACGATGGCAACACCGGTAATCCATGCCGCGATATCGGTGGCAGGCATGCGATCAACGCGCCAGTGGTACGCGCAGCGCAGCGCGAGTCCGAGTCGAATGGGCGCGTAATTGAAGAGCGTCGCCATCAGATTGACGGCCTGCATCTCGATGTTGCCTACGTGACGGATCGGTCGGACGACCGACCAAAACGTGAGTCCAGAGCAAATGATCGAGCCGAGCGTCGAGAGAAGAAGCAACGCGACCAGCGTTGGATCGGCCGCGCGCAGCTTTGCGAGGCCTTCGCCGCCATCTTTCCACGCGCGTTGGATGCACCAACCGATGAGGACGCAGCCGAGGATGAACCCCACGACTTGCACCAACATCTTCGCCCGCGTCGGCTTTCCCGGCGCGCGCGCGCTGTCTGTCGCTTCGCGCGACATCGCGCGATCGTGCGTCGATGGCGTGTTGTTGTCTGGGACGTTCACGCGCGCGAGTGTACCGCGCGAGGTGCGCGACGCCGTTCGCGCCAGAGCACGATGAAGACGCGGAAGCCGTCTTTCATGCGGATCTTCTTACCTTCATCGAAGCCACGCGGGTCGTAACTCACGGGCGCTTCACAAAGTCGCAGACGATGACGCGCAGCGGCCGCGATGATTTGTGGCTCGATGCCGAAGCGCTCCTCGTCGAGGTCTGGCAAGATCGTGCGCAGCGCTGGGATCGAAAAAAGCTTGAGGCAGCATTCCATGTCACGGACCACAAGGCCGGTGACCATGTTGCTCGCGAATGTAAGGACCCCGTTCAAGAAGCGATGCACTCGTCGCTTGAGGCTCTTCGGCGTATCTGCCCAACGATTGCCGACCACGAGGTCTGCCTTGCCCAATCGCACGGGTTCAAGCAGCCGCGCGAATTCGGCCGAGTCGTATTCGAGGTCGGCATCTTGAATGACAACAGCGTCTTCGTCGCGTGCGAGTTCGAGTGCACGCGCGAAGCCCGTTCGGATGGCGGCGCCTTTGCCGCGATTCTTCGGATGAAACGAGATAAGCGCTTCGCCTTGGTCGCCGAGTGCGCGGACGCATGCGCGGGTGGCGTCATCTGATCCATCATCGGTGAGTACAACCTGCGCCTGCCAACCATCGGGGAGTGGCGCACGTCGCGCACGCGCGACCGCTTCGCCTAGTGTCGCAGGCTCGTTGTAGACAGGCATGACGACGAAGAGTGTCGGCATCGTGAGGTGAAGATCCTTCCCAGCCCAAACGTCGCGCAGTCTCTCGCAGGTCAGGCCTGCGAGGTTCCGCCGCCACCGATCGCTGTACGCATCGCGGTATCCGCGGTGAGATTCTGCATGCGGTAGTAATCCATCAAGCCGAGTTTGCCCGTGCGGAGGCTCTCTGCCACCGCCTTCGGTACCTCGGCTTCGGCGAGTACGACGAGCGCGCGATTCTTCTGCGCCTCGGCTTGATACTCCACTTCCTGTGCGACGGCGAGCGCGCGACGTTGCTCGGCCTGTGCTTGGAAGCGCTTGGTGTCCGCTTCCGCTTGCGCGGCTTGCAGTTGAGCACCGATGTTCTCGCCGACGTCGACGTCCGCGATGTCGATCGAAAGAATCTCAAATGCCGTTCCCGAGTCGAGTCCCTTCGCAAGCACCGTCTTCGAAATGCGGTCGGGGTTTTCGAGCACGCTCTTGTGATCCCCCGCAGAACCGATGGTTGAAATGATGCCTTCACCGACGCGCGCAATGATGGTTTCTTCGGTCGCGCCGCCAACGAGTCGCGAGATTGCAGTGCGGACGGTGACGCGTGCCTTTGCTCGAAGCTGAATGCCGTCCTTCGCGACCGCATCGATCGTGGTCTTCCCCGACTGCACGCTCGGGCAATCGATGACCTTCGGATTCACCGACGTCTGCACGGCGTCGAGAATGTCGCGGCCCGCGAGGTCGATGGCCGTCGCGCGGTTCCAAGGCAATTCGATGGACGCCTTATCCGCAGCAATCATCGCAGCAACCACACGACTGATGTTTCCGCGCGCGAGATAGTGCGCTTCCATCAAGTCGGTTGGAATGTCGAGCCCGGCCTTCTTCGCTGAAATGCGGTTGAGGACGATGACCTCCGGTGGGACCTTTCGGAGCCGCATCATGATGAGGTCAAGCATGCCGACCTTCGCGTCACTGAAGAGTGCCTGCACGTACAGCTTCAGCACGCCGAGCATCGCAAAGAAGAGGAAGAGGCCGATGAGGAAGGCGATACCCAGAATGATCCAAACGATCACTTGGGTTGGCGTGACATTTTGGACAAGGAGCGAGGTCATCGTTCGGTGTCCTTTCAAGAGTGCAGAAATCGCGCCCGTCGGTGTTCGCCACAGCGGTCGCTTCCCGGAAACACGGCGGATTTCGACGGAACTCGGTGGCGCAGCGTAGCAAGGTTCAGCGCACGACGCGGACGCGTACTTGTCCATCGCGTACAGAAACAACTTCGATGGAAGTTCCGGAGTCGATGAGGTCGCCTTCGGCGCTCGCGTCGAGGCGTCGGCCACCGATGCGGACAAACCCCGCGGGTCGCAGCGGTGTGATCGCTTCACCGCGTGCACCAACCTTCGGAAGATCCGTCGACTGTTCAGCGATTTTTGCGCCTGTTCGCGCGGGGTCCTCTGCAGAGAGAACCATGCGGCGACCCATCGGCGACTTCGTTGCGAGCCGCAGCCCGAACATCAGCATGAACGGAGCGGCAAGCCCGTAGAGCGCGAGCAGCGTCATGCCCAGCGTCGCATCGTGCATGAAACCGAGCACGACCGAAGCGATCGCGCAAATCACGCAGAGAATCGCGAGGAGTCCGCCAGACGGAATCACGAACTCGATGAAGAAGATCCCGAACGCGGCAACGCCGAGCAGGATCGATGCGATGAGGTGACCGGAGGATGATTCGCCGTTCATGTGGCTTTCGTGTGCTGGCGCGTGGAATGGCGAATCATCACGATTCGCTCGACTCTTCGCGCAGGGGTTCCACAATCACAGAACTTCCCGAGCGCGCAATCACAACGACTGCGGCGCCGCGCGCAATGTAGTCGCCCGTGGACTGCGCGTCGAAGAGTTCGTCCGCGACGCGTACACGTCCTGCAGGTCGAAGGTCGGTATCGGCGAAGCAACGTACGCCAACGGCGGGCATGCGCGGTTCACTGAGAGATGGCATTTCATGGCCTCCAACGACGGAAGCGGAAAGCACGGCTCTCTTGAAGATGGTCGTTTCGCGGAACCAGCGCGACGCAAACCACGTGAGGAGGCCGCCGATCACGAGGCCTGCCACGGTGGTGGTTGACGCGGTGAGAAGCAACGAGCGTTCGCCCGCGCTGGTTGGATCGGAACCGGTGAAACTTGCGATGAGGCCGAAGAGCACGCAGACGGCGCCGAAGAGCCCAATGAAGCCGACGCCAGGGGTGATGAAGATTTCGACGCCGATGAGTGCGATCCCGAGAATGACGAGAAGAATCTCCCACCATTCGGCGAGACCAAGAAGCCCCGGTGCGCCCACAAGCAGGATGAGCGCGCCCGCGGCGATCGCGCCAGCGATTCCGATGCCAGGATGCAGCGTCTCGATCACAAGCGCCACGACGAAAATCGCGATGAGCAAGATGCGCATCGGCCATGAGACAATCAATCGCACAACCGACTCGGTCCAACTCTCCGGGAAGCGCACGATCTCGCGGGCGGCGAAGAACTGCTGCAACTCTTGGTCATCCTTCACGCTCGCGGCCGCGAGGCCCCATCGAAGCGCTTCATCGGATTGCGCGACGAGGAGTCGTGTGCCGTCATCGATCGTTTCAACGATGCGCCAGTTGTCCTGCGGGTCGAGTGCGAGTTCAGCGGGGGACGCGGGGCGGCGTCCGCTTCCGGATTCAAGTTTCGCCGGAGCAGACTGAGGATCGATCTCGAGCAGTTCAAGATCGGCGCGATCAACGAAGCGCCGCGCTCCGTCGGATGCACGCTCGGCAAGCCAGAGTTCGCGCTCCGTCACAACGAACGCATGCAAGAGTCGTGGATCGTCACCGCGACGCTCAGCCGCCGCGTCGAGTTCATCAAGAAGCGGCGACTCCATCTTGGCGCGCTCCGCTTGCGGCAGCGGTTGCAATCCGAGTCCGGGGATCGCCACGATGGGTGCCGCGTCACCAAACACGGAGCCCGGCGCGACGATGATCTCGCGGCAGGAAAGCGCGATGAGCGTGCCTGCGCTGTAGGCCTTCGGATGAATCCATGCGACGGTGTTTGCGGGTGCTTCGCTCTTGATGCGCAGGCAGATATCAATGGTCGCACCGACTTCGCCGCCGGGCGTGTCGAGTTCGAGGACGACGGCTTGGAACCCTTGCTCGGTGGCGGCTTTCAGTCGGCGTTCCATGGACCACAGCGTGACGGAGTCGATGGGTCCAGTCACGGGGAGTACTGCAACGCGCTCGGCTTGCCTTCCAGCGGGAACAGCGATCGGAGTCGTGCCGGGAACCGCCTGCGCAGCGGCATCGCGGGACGCAGCGAACAGCGCGACACAGGACAGGAGTGCTGCGAGGAGCGGCGCTGCATATCGCGTTAAGGCATGTGGGATCGGAAAGCGTGGAGACCTCAGAGACCGTCGAGATTGAGCGCATTCCGTTCCACGCAGCATGTTCGCATCGTAGCGTTGAAGTCCTGGTGCTCGAGAGACGGAGACGGGCGCTTGACGACCAGCTTCGTTCGGACGGGCTTGTGCGAAAACACCGCGGCCGAAAAACACCGCGGCCGACCAGGAACTCTGGTCGGCCGCGGAAAGCTTGAGTTTTGTGTCGGAAGGTCTCGTTCAGACTGTCCGGCACATGTCTCCCAAAGTCACGTGTCAGTACGACGTGCCTTGCAGACAATCAGTCCCACGTGAGAATCAGTCCCACGTGAGAATCAGTCCCACGTGAG
>JBEIJG010000003.1:0-25845 GCA_040380385.1 Phycisphaeraceae bacterium
CGAGGACGCGGTCGATCGTGACGGGCTTCCGATGATCGCCTTCTCCGGCGAAGATCTTGTTCTCGAATCGCTCGCGAAGGGCGCTCTCGAGGCGGCGCCGAAGCGTGTCATGCAGTGGTTCTTGGAAGTGTTGCGGCTCAGCGGTGCGGAAAATCCCGCAGATTTCCTCGCGCAACTCGTTCTTGACGGCCTTGATCGCCTCGTCGACTTCCTTCTCCGTCGACTTCTTCACCTTGAGGTGAATGTCGGCCTTGTACTGGTAAGTCACGCCGGAAGCGTCGTTGGAAACGCGATCTTCGAACACGAGAAGTTCGACCGTTTGGTTGTCTTCGGGCTTTTCGACAGCCGCAGGCGGCGGACCACCCGCATCCGCGGGCTTGGGCCCGCCAAGCGAGAAAACTGCGAACAGCACGCCGCCCTCGATCGCAAGCAGCGCAACGGTGATGAGCGCGAACTTCATCCCGCCCTTCTTCGCAGGCGCAGCGGCCGCGTCGGGCGCGGATTCAGACTTGCCATCAGGTTTCTTGTCGGCCATGGGACTCTCTCCTCGCCCATCCCCCACGATGCACCCATTGATCGAACCCGTTCAGGCACCTCCCCTGAAAACGACCGGGCTCGATGAAGCGCATCGGGCCGACTCGGCTGCGACTTGAGACGGTGGCGCGATGCGGGGAATCAACCCACGGCAGGTTGTGCGGGCTGTAGCAGTGGCGCGAGCCTGTCGTGCGCAAAAACGCGGTCGGCGGGCGAGGAACCCGAACCGCGCGGTTCAGCCGGGAAGGAGAACCCGAAGGGCACTCGGCTCCGTCCAGAAGTGGCGCAAGGCGGGTTGCGGGGGGCCGACACCTCCACCTGTACCGCCACCTGCACCTCGACTCGGCACTCCCGCCCCACTGCCCAACGCATCTGCAGCCGGCGCGTCCGTTGCCGCATCGCCATCAAGTTGCAGTTTCGCCGCGGGTGAAGCTTCAAGCGTGATGTGCTGTCCGCGTCGCGCGCGGTAATCGGCGCTTGCGAACGAGACTTTTCCAGCGAGCCCAAAGCGGAGAAGCGGTACCCAACTCAAGAGATCGAGTGCACCACGCGCTGGGAGATACACCGCGTCGAGGAGTCCGTCATCCGGTTCGGCATCGGGAGTCGGGTTGAGCCGAACGCCATACTCGCGCAAGTTGCCGACAACGACGAGGCCAGGCCCGAGCTCTTCGCGTTCGCCATCAATCGACCACGCGAGTTGGCTTGGTTTCCACGCACGCGCGAGTTCCAAGATTGGCCGCGCGTACGAAAGATGCGAGATCGCACCCGTGCGACGGGCCGCCAGTACGTGCACGACGTCGGCGTCGAAGCCGACCGAAGCCATGATGTTGAAGTGCTCGTGATCGGCGCGCGCGAGATCAATCGCACGCGTCTTTCCGGCAACCAACGCCCGTGCCACGCTGCGCGGATCGGCGCGCATTCCAAAGGCCCGCGCAAAGAGATTCTCCGTTCCACACGGCGCATGCCAGAGCGGAACGCGCGCACGCGCCGCCTCGGGTGCAGCCATACGCACGGCACCGTCGCCACCCGCCACGACCAACGCATCGACATCCGTGAGCGCGGGTGCGAGCCACTCGGAGGTCGGTCGACGCTCGGTCGGACGAAGTCGCACGTCGACACCGTCGGTCTCGAGACCGCGCTTCATACATTCGGCGGCGGCGAGCGCTTTGCCCGCGCCTGAGATGGGGTTGAAGAGGATCGCGACTTTCACGAGTTCCGCCGAAGTCTGCCCAGATTGAGGAAAACCACCTTCGCGCGTACGATCGGCCCTATGCCCTCTTCGCCTTCGAAGTTCGCCGCGTGTCTCCTCGTTGCCCTCTCAGGGGCCTTCGGCGGCGGCATCGTCGGGAACGCTCTCGAGGGCGTCGGCCTCTCCGGGCGACTCAGCGTAGGTTCCACGTTCGGGGTTGACCTCGCTGGGTGGGAACGCTCCGCCTCCGCGCAGACCGAGACCTACCAACTCGACACGCTCGATCGTTGGCAGAAGGTCGCCGACGTCGATCCGACGAGCGAGGAAGCGCAGCTACTCTCCGCACGACGCGCGCTCGTCAACGGCGAGGTATCGCGCGCGAAGAATCTCGCGAACGCGTTCATCGAGCGCTACCCGCTCTCCCGCTATCGCGCGGACGCACTGTTACTTCGCGGCGACGCGAAACTTGCGGCGGGCGATGAGCACGAGGCACTCTTTGATTACGAAGAAATCGCCCGGCGCTACTACGGGAGCTCCGTGTTCATTCCAACGCTCGAACGCGAGTTTGAAATCGCGCAGAGTTACGCGAACGGCCTCAAGAAGCGTTTCTTCGGAACCTTCCGCCTCGTCGACGCGAGCGAAGACGCGCAAGAACTCTTGATCCGCATCCAAGAGCGACTTCCCGGAAGCGAACTCGCGGAGAAGGCCGGCATGGCACTCGGCGACTTCTACTTCGATCGCCGCGAGATGATGATGGCAGCCGAGGCGTACTCGATTTATCTCGAAAATTACCCGCGCAGCGCTGGTGTCACGAAGGCTCGATTGCGCTTGATTTACGCGTATCTCGCGGGTTTCCGCGGTCCTGAGTACGACGCGAGCGGCTTGCTCGAGGCGCGCGCGAAACTGCGCTCGATGCAGGCGCTGCAGCCTGGGCTCGCGCAACAGATCGGCGCGACGAGTGTGCTCGTGCGCATCGAAGAATCGGAAGCCGCGAAGTTCCTCTCGACTGCGAACTGGTACCTCGAGGTCAACGATCCGATTTCGGCGGAGATGTTCATCCGTCGCCTCGTCCAACGTCACCCGCGCTCGATCGCCACGCTCGAAGCGTTGCGCATCGTGCCGCTCGTGATTGCGCGACTTCCTCAAAGCGTCATCCGCGAAGCACCCGATTACCGCGCGCTGCGCAAGTCACTTCTGGGAATCGAGTGGACCGACATTCCGGAGATGGCGTCGCCGACAGATCCCGCGGCCGTCGATGTTGGCGGAAGCGGCAAGATGAGTGCGGAACCCACGGCAGATTCAACGGCACCCGCAACTCCGCCGGCAACCCCACCTCAACCCGCGGCACCGAGTCCATCGACCGGAGGCAAGTCATGAAGCGGCAGCGGGAACTCATGAAGCTGCAGCGGGAAGTTATGAAGCTGCACTCCCGATGCAAGGTGGCTCGCGGCACAGCACCCCTCCTTCTTCCGATCGCGGGCTTGATGCTTTCGCTTGCGCACCTCACCGGCTGCGCTTCAACGCCGAGCGACGGCTACGCGGCGGTCAGCCCGTATCCCTCCAAGTACCGAAGCGTGGCGGTTACGATCTTTAGCAACCAGAGCTACATGCGGGGTTTCGAACTCGATCTTGCAGATGCGGTCGTCAAGGAAGTCGAGTCCTCGACGCCGTACAAAGTGCGCTCAGAAGCGACCGCCGACACCGTCCTTCGAGGCACCCTCACGTCCGTCGACCTGATCGAACTCTCGAAAGACCCGTCGACGGGCCTGGCGAACGAAATGATGGTGCGGGTGCGCGCCGACTTTGAGTGGGTTGACCTGCGCACGGGCGAACGAATCGTTGCGAAGCAGGGAATTGAATCGTCTGCGCTCTTTGTCCCGTCCTATCCTGCCCGCGAACCGCTCGAACTCGGGCGGTTTGCCGCCGTACAGCAACTCGCCCACGATCTCGTCGGCGCGATGCAATCCAACTGGTAAGCGACGTGTGTCTACGCGAGATGGCAGTCGACCCTCTTCGCAGGGTCGGTTGTCCGAATCTCTGCGATTCGGCAAGCATTTCGGGAGTCCCCCAAGCGTGCGCGCCCGAATCCGCACAACCCCACGACGCGCAAGTTTGTGGACGGCGGGAGTAGCGGCGGGAGTATTTGTTTCGCGGCCACCCTTTTGGTTGGCGGGGACTCGGCAGATTGGACGAAAGAAACACGTCACGTCGAACCCCGTCTGAGTCGGTCTGAGTCCGTATGTTGGAGTTGGAGTAGGAGTTGGAGTCGAAGTTGGAGTTGGGTTCAAGCGATCGTCCTGCTCGGGTCACCCAGCGCTCGATGGACTGCGCCTCATCACGTTCGGAATACGCATGCAGTACAACCGTTTTCAACACTTCCTCTCGCGTCTCACCTCTGCGTGGAGTGGCGGCTCGTTTCGGGGCCATGCTGCCCGCGTTGAACCTCGCGCAGCGCTGATCGGCGACGCCGATCGACTCGCGATGGCTGGGCCGGACGATTCGTCTGGTGGCTCGAACACTGGTGGCCCAAACTCGGGTGGTCCAAACTCGGGTGGTCCAAATTCGGGTGGTCCAAATTCGGGAAAGCCTGGCATGCCGCAACAGAATGGCGGCCGCCAGGTCATGGGTTGGATCATGTTCGGCGCCGTGATCCTCCTGCTGTTCCTAGCCTTCGGACAATCGGGCGGCGGACAACAAGAACTCACCTGGTCGCAATTCAAGAACCTCGCTGAATCGAAAGCGCTCGAAGGCGACAGCGTCAACGTCAACGGTGCAGCTACGAAGGTCACCGCAACCGTGAAGGAGACCTCCGCGGTCTTCCCTGGCAAGACCGTGTACGTCAACGTGATGGATAAGCAGGACTACTGGGTCAAGGATCTCACCGACGCGAAGGTCGATTTCAAGAAGGTCGAAGAGTCGTACTGGCCAGTGATCCTCGTGCAGTTGCTGCCAGTCATCCTCATCATCGGCATCATTTGGTTCATCGCGCGTCAGATGCGCGGCGCAGGCGGCGGACCGGGCGGCATGCTCGGAAGCTTTGGCAAGAGCCGCCACCGTATGCAGTCGAAGGACACCGTCAAGGTCACCTTCAATGACGTCGCAGGCGTCGACGAAGCGAAGGAAGAAGTCCAAGAGATCGTCGAGTTCCTCAAGAACCCGAAGCGCTTCTCGAAACTCGGCGGTCGTATCCCACGCGGCGTGTTGCTCTCGGGTCCGCCGGGCTGCGGCAAGACGCTCCTCGCCAAGGCCATTGCTGGCGAAGCAGGCGTCCCCTTCTACTCGATTTCGGGTTCTGACTTCGTTGAAATGTTCGTCGGCGTCGGCGCAAGCCGCGTGCGTGACCTCTTCAAGCAGGCGAAGGAGAATTCGCCGTGCATCGTCTTCCTCGACGAAATCGACGCGGTTGGTCGTCGTCGCGGCGGAGGCTTCTCGTCGGGCGGCCACGATGAGCGCGAGCAAACGCTCAACGCGATCCTCGTCGAGATGGACGGTTTCGATGCAAACACGCAAGTCATCGTTATCGCGTCGACCAATCGTCCCGACGTCCTCGACCCTGCACTCACGCGACCAGGTCGCTTCGACCGTTCCGTCGCGGTGAATCTGCCGGATCTCGCAGGCCGTCGCCAGATTCTTGCGGTCCACGCGAAGAAGGTGAAGCTCGCCGAAGATGTCGACCTCGAAAAGGTCGCGCGCGGCACGCCAATGTTCTCTGGCGCCGACCTCGCGGCACTCATCAACGAAGCAGCGATCATCGCCACGATGGCCGACAAGGACTTTGTTGAACTCGCCGACCTCGAAGAAGCGCGCGACAAGGTGCGCTGGGGTCGTGCGAATCGTTCGCGCAAAATCGAACAGCAAGAGCGTATCGCAACCGCGTACCACGAGGCAGGCCACGCCGTGCTTCAAATGCTGCTTGAGCACGCGGACCCGCTGCACAAGGTCACGATCATTCCGCGTGGACAAGCCATGGGTGCGACGTTCTCGCTGCCTGAAAAAGATCGATACGGCTACGGCCGCAAGCACATCATGGCGACGCTGCGTGTTCTTTGCGGCGGACGTCTCGCGGAAGAACGCAAGACTGGCGACACCAGTTCTGGCGCCTCGATGGACATCCGCATGGTGACGAGTTACGCCCGTGCGATGATTCTTCAGTGGGGTATGTCGGAGCGATTGGGCTTCGTGAATTACGCCGGAAGCGAAGATCGCGAGTCGATTTTCGCCGAGAAGGATTACTCGCCCGAGACGGCGCGCGTCATCGACGAAGAAATTCGCCGTATGTCCGACGAAGCCTACGAAGATGCGCGACGCCTTCTCGATCTGAACTGGGACAAGGTCGTTGCGGTTGCTGAAGCACTTCTCAAGTACGAAACGCTCCAACGTGACGACATTGACCGTCTCATGCGTGGCGAGTCGATTGGCAAGCCGACCGTTGCGGATCTCCTCGTCGCAGAGAACACGCGCCCGAAACTCACAGAGTCGAAGCCTGAAACGCGCGTCGGTGAAGACCCTGATGCGGGACTCAGTGGCGCGATGCCAAGCCCAGCGTAAGCGACGGCACACAAGACCCAGGAAAAACGCGAGGGCGTTCCAAGTGCACTTGGAACGCCCTCGTTCTTCGTCTACAGCGCTTGGTTGAAGCCCGCGTTACATCTTGAGATCGAACGAGACGAGCGTTTTCGCGCCGCCTTCGGCTTCAATCTCAACCCAAAGCTTGGAGCCTTCCAGCATCGGCGACGGGGCCTCGCCGTGCGTGTGCCAGTTGTCCTTCTCGAGTTCAGCCTTCGCCTTCATCGAGCCTTCGCCGCTTTCGACGCCAACCCAGAAACGCACGGCGGCAACCTTGGGCCCACCCGTCACCCAAATGTCCACGGGGAGTTCAGCGCCTGCTTTGACATCGCCGTCGCGCGACGCTTTCACGTTGAACTCGCCAGCCTTCTGCTCGCCGAGTTCAACGGTCGCGCCGTGACCTTCCTCTGCCATCTCCTTCTCGTGCGCATGGTCGTGATCATGATCATGGTCATGATCGCCGGACGCATGCGTATGCGCGGCTGAGTTTGTGTTCGAACCCTCACCACAGCCAGCACTCCATGCGCAGAGTGCCGTCGCGGTGACGAGCGTGGCGGCGAGACGAAGTTGATTCCGATCCATCGACATAACTTGCTCCAAAGGGGTTGCGTCCGGCGTGCGTCAATCGCGCGCGGACTTGGGGACACGGAAAGCGAGCGCGTAGCCCGCGGGAACAACGAAGAGATTCAGAATGGTCGAGGTGAGAAGACCACCGAGGACGACCGTCGCCAACGGTGCCAGAAGTTCACTGCCTGGCTTCCCCGCAGCAAGCGCAAGCGGAAGCAATCCGAGCGCCGCGGTGAGTGCCGTCATCAGGATCGGGACAAGCCGCTCCATCGAACCGCGCACGATCGCCTCTCGGCGCGAACAACCCTCCACACGCTCGAGGTGATCGTAGTGATTGACGAGCAGAATGCCGTTGCGCACAGCGATTCCAAAGAGCGTGACGAATCCAACCAAACTCGCGATGGAAACGACAGGCGCGATGTACATCCCGCCGAGACCCGCAAGTGCAAGCGTGTTCTGCCACGGCGACGCTTCCGAGAGGAAGATCGCAGCGATCCCGCCGATGATCGCGAGCGGTAAGTTCAGCATGACGAGCGCCGCGGTGCGCGCGCGGCCTGTGGAGAGCTGCAGCACCAAGAACATCAAGACCGCAACGACCGCGCCCATCACGTAGATCGTTCGGCTTGCCGATTGCTGCGCTTCGAATTGCCCGCCGTAGTCGACGGTGCAACCCGCGCGCGCAACGATCGGGTCGACCTCCGCGCGCACAACTTCGACGAGATCACCAAGGTTGTACCCGTCGGCGATGTTCGTTGAAATGACCGCCTTTCGCTGCGCGTTTTCGCGCGCGATCAAGTTGCTCGTGCGCTCTGGGCCGATGTCGGCGACTTCGCGCAATCGAACCATGGCGCCGCCCTCGCCGCGCAGCATCAGATCCATCACCTGTTCGACGCGCTCGCGCTCACTGTCGGCGAGTCGCACCACCATGTCATAGCGGCGCAATCCGTCGTTGACTTCGGCGACCTTTTCACCATAAAGCGCCGCGCGCACCTGTGACGCCGCCGCCGCGGGCGTAAGCCCCGCCGCTGCGAGATCCTGCGCGCGGTAGCGAATCGGAAGCGATGTCACGAGGACCTCGCGGTTGGCGTTCACGTCGCGCGTGCCGGGAATCGCTTTGAGCGCGGTTTCCACTTCCTTCGCCACCGTTCGCAGCGTCGCGAGATCTTCACCAAAGACGTTGATCGCGATCGCCGCGGGCGTACCCGACATGATGTGATCGAGGCGATGCTCGATCGGTTGACCGATCATCGTCGTGATGCCGGGAATGTTGCCCGTGATGCGATCGATCTCTTCGCGAATGACGGCCGCATCACCACCTTCACTGAGGGTGACTTCGATTTCAGAACTCGACACAGGCTCTGCGTGTTCGTCGCGTTCCGCGCGGCCAGTACGGCGCGTCACACTCTGAACGCCAGCGATCTCTTGCAACTGCGCTTCGACACCGCGGGCCAGTCGATCGCTTTCTGCAAGCGAAGTTCCTGGCGGCGCCATCAGGAAGACGGTGTAGGTTCCTTCCTTGAATGTCGGGAGGAATGAGGTGCCAAACGTCGAGAGGAGGAAGAGCGACGCAACCGTGAGGAGGCCAGAGCCCGCCAACACGAGCCCACGTCGATGCAGACTACGCTCCAAAAGCGGCTGATAGATGCGCTTCAGGACTCGTACCAGCGGCGTATCGCCGTGCGAACCACCACCGATCTTTTGCCCGAAAAGCAAGCGACACAGCGCAGGTGTCACCGTCAGCGCAACAACAAGCGATGCGAGAATCGAAACGATGTACGCGATACCAAGGGGTTGGAAAAACCGGCCTTCGAGTCCGCCAAGGAAGAGCAACGGTACGAACACCATGCAAATGATGATGGTCGCGAACACGACCGATGACCGAATCTCGTTGCTCGCTGTGTAAATCACGTCGGCAACCGATTGGCGCGCACTTTCGGGAAGCGCCGCATTTTCGCGCAGTCGCCGCAGCACGTTCTCAACATCGATGATGGCGTCGTCGACGAGTTCGCCAATCGCGATGGCAAGTCCGCCGAGTGTCATCACGTTCACCGAAAGTCCCCACGCCCAAAGGACGAGCGCCGCAACTGCGAGCGAAAGCGGCAGTGCCGTCAACGTGACGATCGTCGCACGTACATTCAGGAGGAACAGGATGAGAATGACCGCGACGATCATGCACGCTTCGATGAGTACGCGCACGACGTTGTTGACGGAGCGTTCGATAAAGCGCGCGGCGCGGAACGGATCGCGATTCAGCGTGATTCCCGCGGGCATCGCCTTCTCTGCGCCATCGAGGACGCGATCAATCTGCCGCGTCAACTCAAGCGTGTTGGTGCCGGGCGACTTCTGCACACTCACCACGACCGCGGAAATCGCGCGATCCGCCGCCGTGCCGCGCTTTCGCGCGGGCGCGAGTCGCACATCCGCGACATCACCAATCGTGACCGCCACACCGTCGCGATTCGCGACAAGCGTCCGACGAATGTCTTCGACGCTCGTCACGCGCGCAACTTGGCGGATCGGAAGTTCTTGCTGACCCACGTTCTCCATGTAGCCCGCGGTTGCCGTGCTGTGCGCTGCGCGGGCGGCATCTGCGACTTCGGGAATCGAAACACCGAGCAGTGCGAGCCGATCTTGCTGCACGTCGATGCGGTACTCGGGAAGTTCGCCACCGATCGCAACCACTTGCGCGATACCAGGAACCGCGAGAATCTTGCGGCGGAGCTCAAACTCTGCATACGCGCGCAGATCCATTGGCGTCGCTTCGCCGCTCGGCGAAGAGAGCGCGAAGAGCATGATCTCGCCGGTGAGGCTCGTCACCGGTGTGATTTCCGCGTGCGCATCCTCAGGTAACTGTTCGAGTACGGTCGACAGCCGCTCGGAAACCTGTTGGCGCGCGCGGTAGATATCCGTGCCCCAGTCGAACTCGACCCACACCATCGAGAGGCCGGTCGTGCTCGACGAGCGCACGCGGCGCGTGCCGGGCAAGCCATTGACCGATGTTTCGATGGGGAAGGTGACGTACTGCTCCACTTCGTCTGCGGCGAGGCCGCCAGACTCGGTCATGACAACGACCGTGGGAGCGTTGAGTTCAGGAAAGACGTCGACCGGCATCTCGCGGGCTTTCAAACCAGCGAAGAGGACGACAAGACCTGCGAGCGCAACCACGAGCGTGGCGTTCTTGATCGAGAATGCAATGGCGCGCGCGAACATCAGTCCTCACCCTCGTGGTAGGTGCCGTCGGAGTGGAAGTGGCCGCCCTTGGGTGCCGATCCGCTCGTTGCAAGCATGAGTTGATAGTTGCCACCAACGACGATTTCGTCGCCCGCTTTCACGCCACTTTGAATGACGGTCCAGCGGCCGTCGCTCACGCCGAGATCCGCGTCCATGCGAATGACTTTGTCAGGATTCGCTGGATCACGGCGGAAAATCACGAGCGCGGTTCCATCACGCACAACGGCCGCTGTGGGAATCGCGAGTTCGTTCGTGCCTCCCGCGAGCGTGATCTCGACCGACGCCGCGACGCCCGCGCGATCCCACGTGGCGTTGGCGACTTGCGCCGGGTCGAGTTCGACGAGGACTTCAGCGGTCCGCGATGATGCGTCGGCGATCGGCGCAATACGAAGCGTTCCGTCGAGAGGCGTTGCGCTTCCGCCGCGATCGAGGCCCGTCGCGGCAACGACGCGCACCTTCGCGCCATCCTGAATCCGCAACAAATCACTTTGGAGCGCGCGGGCGCGGAAGCGAATCGCCTCACCGCGTACCGTTTCGACAACGTCGGCCCCCTGCTCCACGAGCGCGCCGTTCGGCGCATGAATGGACGCTACAACCGCAGGTTCAACCGCTCGAACCACAAGCGTGCCCGCGGCGCTCATCTCGCCACCCGCCGCGCGAGCGATCGCCTCGCGACGCGCGCGCAATCCGCGTAACGCCGCCTCGGCCATCTTCTGCTCGGCGTCGAGTGCCGCGTCTTTCTCCATCACATCAGCGAGTTCGGCCTCGGTCGCAACCAACGTCGCCTGTGCTTCATTCATCTCGCGGGCATTTCCGCCGCCTGCCGCACGAATCTCTTCGAGCTGTACAAGTCGCGCTTTCCACAATTCGACTTTGCGCCCGAGACTCGCTTCGTGGACGCGATGCGCTTCACGAAGCGGGCCCATCGAAGCGACTTTCGCTTCCGTTGCCGCGATCTCTTCGGCAAGCGTGCGCCAATCGGGTGCATCGAGTTCATAGAGCGTGTCACCGACGTGGACGACGCCCGACTCTGAGACTTTCAACTCGACGCGCCCCGCGAGCGGCGCGCGGTACTCGCGCATCGCGGTTGGCGGCAACTCGAAGGAACCCGGAAGCCGCAACGTCGAAGCAACTGGGCGTGACTCGACCTTCGCGAAGGTCATGCCGAGGTTCTGGCGCACCGACGCGGGGATATCCACACGATTGGTGATGGCAGGCTTGGCTTCTTCCGAGACTTTCGCGGCATTCGGATTGGCCGTCGCTCGGGCATCTTCGCCCCGTGTGCACGCCGGAAGAATGACCGCGGTGAAGAGCGCGATCTGGAGTCCGCGTCGGACGCGCGTGCGGAGATGAGTCATGGCTTGACCTCTCATCGATGGTGACTTCATGGCTTGACCTCCACGCGTCCGTCGGACGCGGATGGGTTGTTTGCAAGTGGACCGCGAAACGAAGTCGCGCGAGATTCGGCGAGCCGCAGTTCGCGCGTCGCCTCAACGATCGCGAGGCGCGCATCACGCCCGCGCTTCAAACTATCGAGAAGAATGAGTGCATCGACTTCGCCACCGAGTTCGGCGAGATGGCGCAGTTCCCCAGCTTGTGCTTCCACAAGTGGCAAGATGCCCTCGACGAGCACAGTGCGTCGCGCGCGCACGGCGTCGAGTTCGATCTCCGCAGCAGCGCGCTCGACAACCAGTGATTCGACCGCGATCTCGGCCGCGACGCGCGCAACTTCGCGTTGCGCTTCGCTCTCGGCGATGCCTTGGCGGTTCGCGTTGAAAGTCGGAAGCGCAATGCCGAGTCCGAGGACGAACTGCCGATCGCCATCTTGCTCGCCATAGCCAGGCCCGATCTGAAGATCGGGGTATTGCTTCGCGACTTCGAGTGCGAGCGCGCGTTCCGCGGCTTCGTACTCGGCCTCTGCGAGCGCGATGGATGGATGGGTGCCGAAGTGCTCGACTGGCGCAGATTTTTTTGCAACAGAACCCGCGTCCGCCGCTTGCGCGTGGCGTGATTTTTCATCCGATGCGAACGCAGACGGATCGAACGCCACGTTGACCGTCGGTGCGAGCCCGATGACACGCAGGAGTTCGACACGTGCCCTTGCAACGGCGGCCTCCAGTTGCGCGAGTGTCCCCGCAGCCTCCACTTCTTCGATTTGGAAAAGTCGCGCTTCGACGCGCGCAAGTTCCCCGCGTGCCGCAAGCGTCTCGACGAGCGTGAGAATGCGCGCGAGACGCTCGGAAAACGCGCGCTCTTCTTGGCACGCGGCGTACGCGCCGCACCACGTGAAATACGCCTCACGAACCGCACTGCGCGTTTCCCATTCAAGCACCGCGATGCGCGCGCGCTCGACTTCGGTGAGTGATTGCGCGGCATCACGCTCGAGCGACAATCGCCCCGAGAGAGGAATGGTCAGGCCGACGCTCCCAAGGACTTCCCAACCTTGACTTGGTCCCTCCAACAACTTCGAGAGGTCAATTCCGATGGTTGGGTCGTTCCAAAGGCCTGCGTTATCCGCGCTCGCGCGCGCCACGCCCGCTTGCCATCGCGCGAGTCGCAACTGGGGATTGAGAAGCAGTGCGACTTCTTCCGCAGCGGTGATGCCGAGTCTGCTGTCAGATTCCGCTGAAGTGAGAACGACCGCGGCTTCGTCGGAAATCGTCGCGCCGGTGAGAAACGCATCGCGATGCGCCGCGAGGTCGATCGAGCGACGTTCGTACGAGCGGCAGCCCGAAATCGCGAGCGAGAACGCGAAAATCGCAACGGTTGTACTTGGCATCGCACGCGAGCTCTGCGCGCGGAGATCAATCAATGTCTGCATGAGCACTCCTGTGGGCTTTGCACGAAACGCGCGGGAAAGCCGCGCACGCAAGGCTCACAGTGCGTTCACACGAGAAGCACGGTTGCGTCGATCACAACCTGTTCAAAAAGCGGAGGCGCTCCGCCGTCGGGCGGATCATCCACACCGAAGCGTTGCGCGGATGAAGCCAGTCGATTCCACGCAGCGAGGATCCAACAATCCACCGCGCCGTGAGCGAGTGGCAACGCCACGAACTTGGCGCATGGCGGCGCACCGCGATGACTGTCGTCGTCCGGCGTTGCGACGTGGATGTGGCAGACACATGCGGGTTCTGAAGTCAGCGTTCCGTCATGTGTGTGCGCATGCTGCAGCGCGTGTGCATCGTGATGCGCGCAGCTCGCTTCAGCCGCGTGCAGGGTATGACTGTGATGCCGGCAACTTTGCGCGGCGTTGCCGTGCAAATGCGCGTGGTCGTGCGCGTGCGCATGATCGTGATCGTGATCGTGCGCCGCGAACCCCAAACCGCAGCCTTCGCAAAGTCCGACGGGAATGCACAACTCAAGTCCACGGAGCGCCCCCGTCCATGTCTGCGACAGGACGAGGAGTGCAACGAGGATGCGCGTGAGGATGCGAGTTGCGAGCGCGTGCATCAGGAGGCGTATCGGCGGGTTGGATACTACACCTTGAGCCAACCGCCGCACCGAAGCCAATCGGTTTACTTCAGTTTGGCGCAAATTGCCTCTGCACTGAACTCAGTACCGATGCCCAGCACAGCGAAAGTTTTGGCGGGCGAACTCGCGCCGCTGACGAGGGAAACCGAACGAATGCCAACGCCAAGGCGCTCGGCAAGTAGGCCACGAATGGCCTCATTTGCGCGCCCACCTTCCGGCGGTTGCGAAACGCGGATCTTCAGCCGATCGCCGAGCACCCCCGCAATCTCGTCACGCTTGGCTCCCGGCACTGCTTTCACACGGATCTCAAGCCCGTCCGTGCGGAGTTGCGCATACGCGGGGAGCGCGCTCACGACGCGTCCTCGGAAGTTGAGTCGGGGGCTCGGTCGGGGGCTCGGTCTGTGGCTGGGTCTGTGGCTGGGTCGGTGGCTGGGTCGGGGGCTCGGTCGGGGGCCGCGTCCCGCTGCTCCTGAAGACGCTTGATCGCACGCCCCTTCCGCACCTTGCGCGCGGTTTCGCCGAGCAAACTCTTTTCGCGCAGGAGGTGGTGGTAATGCTGTGCGAACCGGTGGGCTTCATCGCGAATCGCTTGGCAGAGCTTGAGCCCGAGATGTTCACGACCCAAGCGAATGGGCTCGGCTGCTTCGGTCGTGTAAATCAACTCTTCCTTCTTGGCGAGCGAAATCACCCGCGGCGGCTGCACGCGCAACTGCGCGAATGCTTCCATCGCCGCGTTGAGTTGCCCAACGCCGCCGTCGATCAAAATCAAATCGGGATAGAGTTCTTCGCCGTCGCCGGCATCGCGATATCGCCGACTCACAACTTCGCGCATCGCGCGATAGTCATCGTTGGTGACCGTCGTGATGCGATAGCGGCGATAGCCCTCTTTGAAGGGCTTGCCATCAATGAAACAAACCTTCGAAGCAACCGTCTCGCCGCCGCGTAAGTGCGCGATATCGATCGCTTCCATGCAGCGGATCGGTGTCTCAAGTCCGAGCGCACGCGCGAGACTGCGCGCTACCGCCACAGGATCCTGCACAAATCCCGTCGCCTCGGGCTGCCACTCGAATTCCCCGTCGTCATCACGACCGTTGCGCGTCTCGCGCTCGTCAAGCTTCTCGATGGCCTTGATCTGATCGCGCAACACCGCCGCGCGCTCAAACTCAAGCGCCTGACTTGCGGCGTCCATCTCTTCGCGCATCTCGCGCAACATCGCGCTTCGCTTCGATCCGAGGAAACGCATGAAGCGATCGATGTCGGCGCGATATTCCTCTTTCGGAATGCGCGCGGCGCAGGGTGCGGTGCACTGGTTGATCGCAGCAAGCAAACACGGCCGAAAGAGGCGATTCTTCGGATCGCCGTCCATGATTTCCAGTTCGCAGGTGCGGTACTTGAAGACGCGCTGCAGAAGTTGCATCGCGTGACGCAGGCTACCGACGGAGACAAACGGGCCGTAGATACGTGCTCCGCGAAATCGATCGTCGCCAGGATTGCGTGTGATGTAGACGCCAGGAAAGTCGTCGCGCAACGTCACCGCGAGATAGGGAAACGTTTTGTCGTCTTGCAGCCGATCATTGAACGGCGGATGGATGTCCTTGACGAGGCGCGCCTCCATCAGGAGCGCTTCCCACTCGCCTTCGCAGGGAATGAAGTCGAAGTCGACGACGACGTCGAGCATCGGCTGCTTGCGGAACCCGAGGTCGGCGGACGGGATGAAGTAGCTCGAGACGCGGTTTGGGAGGACCGAAGCTTTCCCTACATAAAGGACGCTGCCGCCCGCATCCTTCATCAAATACACACCGGGCACATCGGGCAGCGCGCGCGATTTCCGCAGGAGTCGCCCGAGTCGCTCCTCACGCGTTTCCTCACTTGAGGGCGGCGCAAACGGGTCGTGCGATGCGCCTGCACCACAATCGGCCCCGTCGAGTCGATCAGGGTCAGATGAATCAGGGTGGGGTGCATCGGCATCGGGCGAATGAGGGTTCACGGACCCGCAATGTAGGCGGACTCTCCTTCCCAAAAGTTGCAACTCGGCTAGAACCAACCCGAGAACCCTCGGTACACTCGCGCTTCCTGAAGCGTCGGGGCGTCTTTGGTCGATGCCACCGCCCCGTCGCAACGGTCCGCCATGTGGCGGCCGTACACCGCAAAACCCCGCGTGTCGCGGGAACATCAGTCCGTCACACGCGGACCATTCTGAAAGGAGTCCTCGCAAATGAAGACTTTCGCCACCCTTGCCGCTCTCTCGGTCGCCCTCCTCGCTGGTTGCTCGAGCACGCAGAACACTGCTGCTCCGGGCGCCGTCGGCGCTAAGAAGAGCGAGTGCTGCTCGGCCAAGGCCGAGTGCACCACCACCAAGCAAGCCGCTCCTGGCGCCGTTGGCGCTGAGAAGTCGGGTTGCTGCTCGGCAAAGACCGAGTGCTCGGCCGCTGCGAAGTCGGCTCCGGGCGCAGTCAGCGCTGAGAAGAAGTCGGGTTGCTGCGCGAGCAAGGCCGCTTGCCCCGTCTCGCAGAACTGATCACGCCGCGGGCGTGACACTTTGCGGGTGACCGTCACAGTGACACGCGCCGCAAGATGACAGCCTGTACATCGCACCGCCCAGCCTCGCGCTGGGCGGTGTGCTTTTTGTCATGCGTGAGAGCGCGGGAGATGTGCCACGCGTCACGCCCCGCGCGCAGTCCATCGTCGCATGCGTTCCTTTATGATCGCGGGCATGCTTCGAATGAATCTCCGATCGACTCTGACCGCGGCGACGTTGACAACGACCTCGATGAAAACCGTCATGAGAATCTTGGCGGTTGCGACGACCACCACACTTCTCCTCACCGCGTGCCAGCATCCGACGCGCGCGGAGTACGACGTGAATCACGGCTGGATCGTGTACGGCAACTACACACCGACGATCCGCGGCGAGACGCCCGAAGTGACGCCCGAGACCGCGGCTGCGTACGCCGACAGCGGACAACTCGTGGTGTTGAGCGGCACGGTGAGCGATGTCTGCCGCACGATGGGATGCTGGATCGAAATCGAGAATACGAACGCGGAAGGCACGCGCTCGACCATGCTCGTCATGAATCGCGATCACGCGTACTTCGTGCCGCGCAATTGCCGCGGCCGCCGCGTGCACGCGCTTGGCTACGCCGTGGTCGAAACGCACTCCGTCGAAATGCTGAAGCATCTCGCGATGGATGCCGGAAAGTCGCAGGCCGAGATCGACGCGATCACCGAGCCATCAAAGCGAGTCCTGTTCATCGCGAACGCGATTCTGTTGCCACCGGGCGGACTTGAGAAGCCCGTCGAGCCGCTGCCTGCGGAACAAGAGATTCCGTCGACGCCCGACACGTCCATGACGCCGAAGGCGGAGACAACTACGACGCCGAACGGGGATGCGAGTACGACGCCGAAGGCGGAAGGCGCGAGTGCGCCCGCTGCGGAACCGGCCTCGGAACCCTCGGCAGAACCCGCGCCTGCTTCAGGCGAGCCACCAGTCGATATTCCAGAGCGCGCTCGCTAAATCGCGACCCGTCACATTCACCGCGCAACTCTCGCACCTCGCGATCGGACCCACAGTGATCCACGTCACGCTCTTCCGCCAAGGCCGCATCATCGACCCCGCAAACGGCATCGATGCCGAAGGCGATCTCCTTGTTGTCAACGGTCGCATTGCTGAAGTTCGACTCGGTCGACGCATTGACGCACCCGCCGACGCACGCGTCGTTGAGTGCGGCGGCATGTTTGTGACGCCAGGCTTGGTCGATCCGCACGTCCACCTTCGCGAGCCTGGTGGCGAGGCGAAGGAGACGATTCAAACAGGCGCATCGTCGGCGATCAACGGCGGCTTCACCACCGTCTGTTGCATGCCGAACACGAACCCACCCATCGACACGGTGCCGACGGTGCGCTTCGTGCGTCATGCCGCGCGTGAAGCGGCGATGGCACGCGTCTTCGTCGTGGCTGCCGCGACCGTCGGCCGCAAGGGCGAACAACTCGCGCCGATGGCTGCGATGAGTCGCGCGGGCGCGGTCGCCTTCTCTGACGACGGCGAGTGCATTATGAACGCGCTTGTCATGCGCCGCGTGCTTGAAGTCTGCCACTCGCTCGGCAAGACGTTCATGCAGCATTGCCAAGATCACCAACTGTCGGAAGGCGGCGTGATGCATGAGGGCGCAGTTGCGACGCGCCTCGGACTGCTCGGTTGGCCACGTGAGGCCGAAGAGCTCATCATCGAACGCGATGCGTGCCTCAACCGTGCGATCGGCGCGCGCTACCACGCGCAACATGTTTCTTCCGGCGGAAGCGCCGCGATTCTGCGTCGCGCGCGTGCAACCGGAAACCCGGTCTCGGGGGAACTCAGCCCCCACCACCTGCTGCTCACCGACAGCGCATGCGAGGGCTACAACACGCAAGCGAAGATGAATCCGCCGCTTCGCACGGCGCGCGACATCGCGCAGCTGAAGGAAGCGATCGCCGATGGCACGATTGATGTGCTCGCCACCGATCACGCGCCGCACACCGCTGCAGAGAAGGCGCGCGATTTCGCGAGCGCGCCCTTTGGCATCATTGGACTCGACTGCGCACTTCCGCTCTACGCGAAGGCGCTCGTCGAAGATGGCGTCATCGGCTGGCCGCGCATGATTGAGATGATGACCCGCACGCCTGCAGAACTCTGCGGTTTGCGCGCGGAAGGCGTCGGCGCGCTCGACATCGGTTCGAAGGCCGACGTCACCGTCATCGACCCAAACCACGAGTGGACCATTCGCGTCGATGAGTTCGCCTCGAAGAGCCGCAACTGTCCGTTTGACGGTTGGACCGTGCGTGGTCGCGCGATGTTCACGATGATTTCGGGTCGTCCGCTGCTCGACCGTCTCGCGACCGCCGCTGCCGCTGTGTGACGACGCGAAACGTCGACACGTCCACGTGACGGAGCTTCATCTCGCCGTGCTTACGAGCAGTTGCCCCAACCGGCGAGCAAGAGCGACAGGTCGCTTGCGCCGATCGTGCCGTCTGCGTCGAGATCAAACGCCGTGTTTGATGCGCCCCAATTCGCGAGGATCTGCGAGAGATCGCTCGCGCCGATCGTGCCGTCGCCGTCAAAGTCTGGCGCACACGGCGGCGGTAGTGGCTCGAAGAGTGCGTCTGCTTTCGCAATCGCGCGTTGGCCTGCGAGCGCACCGAGCCGACGACCTTCGAAGTCGTCAAAGTCTGGGTGAATGCCGCCGTAGAGACGCGACAGGCCCGATTGATCGGCGGCGTCGTAGTAGGTCGCCCACTGGAAAGTAAACGTCTGCGATGGCCCGTCTTCAAAGACGAGAAACTGGTTCTGCTTGCAGACGAATTCGCCGACGCCGCCTGGGAAGAACTCCGAGCCCGTGATCGCGGCCATGACTTCCGCACCCGCGCGGCTGTAGGTCGAGTGGCCCGACACGTAGCCCGCGAATGGCGGGGTGACGAAGGTCGGACGTTGGTACGAAACCCAGTAGCCCGCGAGCATCCAGCGGGTGCCGGAGTACTGGTTCTGGGGATTGCTCGGAGCTCCCGGCCAACTAAGAATCGCGATTTGGCCCTCGTAACCGGCAAGTTCCTCGTGACGCTGGCCAGCTGCGGTGGTTGCGGAAGTGATGAGTTCAACCAAGCCCGGCTCGAGGTGGAGGCCGTTGACATCGAATCGCGGCTGCGCAGGATCCGTGCACTGGCCGCGCTGCGCCATGTAGCGAATCGCGCCGATTGGCCGCATCGTGTCGTAGTGTCCCTTCAATCCCCACGCGGTGATTGCCGCATCGTGCAGCGCACCGTTGAGCGCGACGTACATCTTCACATCCCACTCGAGTTCGCCGAGCTCAGGCCCCTTGCCACCGAAGCGCCGTTCGAACGCAGGGTGATCAGTCACCACGTTTGCGATTTCGTTCCAGTGCCCAGGAGGCGTGGTCGAGTTCGGGCCATCTGCCCAGAACTCAGCGAGGCACCGCGCCCAGTCGCCGCGTTTGACGACGTTAGCTGGGTACGGCTGGCCGGTCACAGGGTTGATCGCGTGCCCGGTGCCGTTGTTTGTTCCGAGCGGATTGTTCCCAAGCACCGACGGCGAGATATTCATCGTCACGCCGTCGTCGGGCGTGAGTTGGCTCGAGAGTCGGACGACGTCTTCATGTCCAAACCGCCAAGCCACGTCGCCCACGCCATTGAGGACCGGCGGCGGATTCGAAACGGTGAGCACGCCGGGACGCGCCGGGTCCATCTCCGACGGCTGAATTGCGAACGGCGTGACGGAACCCCAGAACGGTGCGACCTTCGGCGGAAACCCGCCAGGAATGATGTTGCCGTTCTGATCGACGAAGAACTCGAGCGCCAACGGCTGATAGCGCGTTGGGTTCGTGACCGAGGGGTTGAACGGCATCGCGACGATCAGTGGTTCGTTCACATCGAGGTACGTTCCCGCCGCCTTCGCGTGGTTGAACGCCTCGCGCGAGCCGTCGGCGAGCCCCTGTTCAATCACGAGCGCCGCGATGCGATTACCTACCGCTGCGGGAGAGTTTCCATCCGTCGTCGTGACATTCGTCGGATACCCAAGCGCAGCCATTTGCGCATCGAGATAGCCGTTGATGATTGTGACGTTCGGGCTCAACGCGAAGCGATGCTTCAGCAGTCGATACGCCGCATACGAGATCGATTGATCACGCGCCGCTTCGATATCACCCTTCGCCGTGATCTTCTCTTGGAAGAAGTACCCCTGCGTCGAGACGTCGTAGCACGCCCACGCGTCATACATCGCGACGGAGAGATGGAAGAGATTGCGCGCCTGCACAGGCGGGCGCACCAGATCCTTCTTGATCGAGTTGAGTGTCGTTTCATTCCACGCGCGCGCGACCGAGCCGGTCGCGTCGGCCGATTGCGCTGGCGCCAACCACGTGGCAATTGAGAGCGCGGCGAGGGCGGACGCGGAGATGGAAGCGCGTTGGATCATGAGTCAAACTTCCTCGCTTGAGGGGTGAACTGTGGCGCGGTTCGTGGAAGGTAGCCCTGAACGCGTCTCAGGCAAGTGCTGCGATTGCGATGGGGGCGGAAAGGACGAATTGAGGGCAACTTTGATGACGGAACCGATATCCGTGATCTTCGAGCCGAATCGCCGCTGGTTCGGGTTCTGCCTCTCAGAGTGCCGCGACGGGATCCGTACAATCCCCTCCGCGCAGCAAAGGCCGATTTCTCAGACTGCACGACAAAATCGCCCACATTCCCGAACCTTCCCCCGACCACACTCTGCGGATTTCCCGTTGCCTTTCGATCTCCAGTCCATCCTCCGTGATCACCAAGGTGAAGGTTCAGCGCTCCACGCCGAGCACATCAACCCGCGCTTCGCGACCGTCCTCAAGACGATCGGCTACGACCGCGACTACGTGCGCGCCGAGGGGCCCTACCTCTTCGACGCAGCGGGCAATCGCTACCTCGACTGTCTCGGGGGCTATGCGGTCTGCAACTTCGGTCGGAACCACCCGACGATCAAGAAGGCACTCGCCGACTATCTCGCGCTCGATCTGCCCACGATGGTGCAGTTCGAGGCGCCGCTCCTCTCGGGCCTGCTCGCCGAGGAACTCAAGCGTCGCATCGGTCGCGGACTCGACTACGTCTTCTTCACGAACTCAGGCACGGAAGGCGTCGAGGCCGCGATCAAGTTCGCGAAGTGCGCGACCGGCCGACCCGCGCTGCTCCACGCGCCGAAGGCGTTCCACGGGCTCTCGTCGGGGTCGGTGTCGCTCAACGGCTGCGACAGCTTCCGGCAGGGGTTTGCGCCGTTCCTCCCCGAGTGCCGTCAGGTCGCGTTCAACGACCTCGCGGCGCTTGAGCGCGAACTCGCGCGCGGCGATATCGCAGCATTCGTGATCGAACCTATCCAAGGCAAAGGCGTGAACATCCACGCGCCCGGATATCTCGCCGAAGCCGCGCGGCTCTGCCATCGATATGGCGCACTCTTTGTCGCCGATGAAGTGCAGACGGGCATCGGTCGCACGGGCTCGTTCCTCGCGCTCGATCAGGAAGACAGCGCAAAGGGACCGGTCGAGCCCGACATGGTGATCCTGTCGAAGGCGCTTTCAGGTGGCTACGTGCCCGTTGGCGCTGTGCTTGTGAAAGGCGATGTGTGGCGAAAGGTCTTCACCTCGCTCGATCGCGCGATCGTGCATTCGTCGACGTTCCATCAGGGCGCGATGGCGATGACCGCGGGCCTCGCCGCGCTCGCGGCGTACGACGAGACGAACGCTGCCGAGAACGCGCGCCGCATGGGCGCGATGATTCGTGAAGGCGTCGAGGCGATGAAGCCGCGCTTTGAGATGCTGAAGGAAGTCCGTCAGCGCGGACTCATGATCGGCATCGAGTTCGGCGCTCCGAAATCGCTCTTGTTGAAGGCAAACTGGGCCGCGACGCACGCGATGGACAAGAATCTCTTTGCGCAGGCCGTGGTCGTGCCGCTGATGGAAGATCACCGCATCCTTTGCCAAGTCGCGGGTCACAACCAAGACGTCGTGAAGTTGATTCCGCCGCTCGTGATTTCAGAGGCCGATGTGCGCGACTTCCTGCGCGCGTTCGAAGCGGTGATGGTGAGCCTTCATAAGCCGACGGCGACCGTCGGACTGCTCGCGCGCCTTGGAAAGAACGCGCTCTTCGGCGGGCGACGCGGCGCGCAGCATTCTGACGGCACGCACGAGTTGGATGGCAAGCGCGAGTCGGATGGCACGCGTGATTCGGACGGCGCTCGGACCGAGGTCGCGCGTCCGTGACTCGACGGCTTGCGCATCTCGTCACGGCGTGGCCTCGTGCGGTCGTTGCCGTCGGTGCCGTGTTCGCCGTGCTTGGCGCGTGGCTCGGGATGTTCCACCTCGCGCTCGACAGCGACACCGATTCGCTCATCGCGCCCGAGCGGCCGTTCATGCGCGAGTACCGCGCGTTTCAGAAGGAGTTCGGCGATCTCGAAAGTGTTGTGATCGCGGTCGATCCCCAGCCGAAAGGTGCAGCATCGCGCGACGACGCCGCCGCGCGCGCTGTGGTCGATGCACTCGCGAGTGCGCTCGACCTGCTCGATGAGAAGCCGTTCGTCACGAGTTCGGCGTCGTCGATTGCGCCCGAGGAACAATGGCGGCTCGCGTCGTGGGCTGCGAGCGACGCAGAACTCACCGCAATGACGGCTGAAGCGAACGCGATCGCCGATGTCGCACGCGGAAATGTCGCGGCGCATCCACTGGTGGCGACGGCGTTGAGCGTCGATCGGCCGCGCGAATATCTGCGTGCGCCAGGCGGAACGCTCTACTTCGTCGAAGCGATGCCGGTGAAGGACTTTTCGCTCCTTGACCCCGTCGGAGAACCAATCGCGGCGATTCGTGCAGCGGTCGATGCCGTACGCGCGGCGCATCCAACCGTCGAGATCGGCGTCACGGGGAAACCCGTGTTGCAGCACGATGAGATGGCGACTGCGAATCGCGACATGGCGATCGCGAGCGCCGTTTCGCTTGTCATCATCACGCTGCTCTTCATTCGGGTTTTCCGCGGCGTACGGCGGCCGCTGCTCGCGGTCGTTGCGTTCGCTCTCGCCACGGGCTGGACATACGGTGCGGCGACGCTTCTGGTCGGGCATCTCAATCTGCTCTCAACCGTTTTCATGCTCGTCCTCGTCGGCGCTGGGCTCGACTACGGCGTCCATGTCGTGAGCCGCTACGGCGAGTTTCGTCGAACGCGCGATGCACGCGATGCGGCCATGCTTGCCGTCCGACACGTCGGGCCGAGCACGCTCGCAGGTGCGGCGGGTTCAGCGGCCGTCTTCTTCGGCGCGTGGTTCAGCGATTTCGGCGGACTGCGCGAACTCGGCGTCATCGCCGGCGCGGGGCTTCTTCTCTGCGCGCTTGCAATGGTCACAGTGTTGCCTGCGCTGCTCGCGCTTCTTGATGGCGGAACGACGCACACTTCAAACGCCGAACACGGCGCGCTTCCATCCGAACACGCGAGTGCAGCGGAGAACGCGAGTTCGAGTGCGGCGTCGAGTAAGACGGCGAGTACGCCCACGACCGTGCGACCGGGTTGGAGCCACCGTCAGCAGATCGCGGCGGCGATTCTCCCGATTCTCGCGTGCCTCTTCTACTTTCCATTTGGACTGCGCTTCGAATCGAACCTGCTCGAATTGCAATCGCCGACGCTTGAAAGCGTGCAGTGGGAACGACGCATCTTCGCGGACAGCGCAAGTGCAACGTGGTTTGCGGCGTCGAACGCGGCGAGTTTCGATGAGGTTTCGGCGCTCGTCGAGAATGCGACAGAACACCCTGAAATCCTGCGCGCGGAATCAATTCTCGATGTCATCCCGCGCGACACGTCAGAGCGCGCGGCGCTGCGCGCGAAGGTCGCCGCTGCAGGCGCAGGCGTGACCGACGCGCCGCCATCCGCCGACGCCCCCGCTGCAGTTCGGGCGGCGTGGAACATCGTGTGGGGCGCCACGCTTCCGCTGCGCGATGCGTTGCCGGATGCGATCGCCCCCCGACTCGTGTCGCCGAATGGCCGCTTCCTTGTGCGCTTCATCCCAAAGGAAGACGCTTGGGAAGAAGCTCCGCTTGAAGAGTTCGTCGAAGCCGTGCGCGAGGTCGATCCGAAGGCGACAGGCGTCCCCATCACGCAACTTGAGTCGATTCGCGACATGCGCGGCGCGTTCATCGAAACGAGCCTGTGGGCCGTGCTCGCCGTGACGGTCATCGCGGCGTTGTCGTTCCACGCGATTCTCCCGGCGTTGCTCGCAACCGCGACGGTCGTCGCGGGTGTTGTCATGACCATCGCGCTCCTTCCTTTGTTTGGCTCGCATCTCAATCTCGCGAACTTCTTCGCGATTCCAATGCTCGTCGGACTCGGGATCGACAGCGCGATTCACATCATCCATCGCGATCGCGAGGATCGCGCGAATCTCGCGCCCACGATTCGCGCCGTCGCATTCACGGCACTCACCACCGCCATCGGCTTTGGCGCCTTGGTCTTCGCCGAGCATCGCGGCATGCGCTCGCTCGGTATCACGATGGCGATCGGAAGCCTCGCATGCATGTACGTCGCGTGCGTGGTGCTGCCGATGGTGCTCGCGGCGAGCGCGCACGCGAAGTCGAGCGCGAAGTCGAAGGCGACGCCGGGCGCGAAGCCGCACGCACCCAGCGGCTCGACGTAATGCGCGTGCGCGGCCCGGTTCCCTGCGAGGCACGACGGAACGTAAACGGGGCTTCACTCTCCGGTCTCCCAAACGGTCGTCCCGACAACCAAACCGAAACTCGCGCGAACCTCGTTTTCCTACCGCACGCCTCGGGGTAGACTCGCTCCATGGCTTCGTTCCCCCGCATTTCAGTCGATCCCGAGATCCGCTTTGGCAAGCCCTGCGTGAAGGGCACCCGGCTGACGGTTGGCGAGGTCCTTGGCTACCTCGCGTCCGGTGCGACGGAGGCGGAGCTCCTCGCCGAATTCCCGCAGCTCACCCACGAGGATGTGCTCGAGTGCCTCGCCTTCGCCGCTGAGCGCGAGCGCCGTTTGTTGATCGACCCCGCAGCGTGAGTCTGTCCGATGCGCCTCCTGCTGGATGAGAACCTCTCCGAGTCGATCGCCACGCGCATTCGAGTCGCATTCCCCGACGTAGAGCACGTCCGCCGCGCACGAGGCACCGGGATCTCCGATGCCGCAGTCTGGGCCCTCGCAAAGTCGGAGGAGCGAACGCTCGTTACGCTCGACGCCGACTTTCAAATCCTCAGCCTGACGCTCGGCGCACCACCGAAGGTGATCTGGCTCGACGCGCACAACGCGTCGACTGCGGACATTGCGCGGGTGCTTGTCGAGCGCCGCGCAAGCATTCAAGAGTTCATCGAGAACAGCGAATCGACGATGCTAGTTCTGAGCGTGCCACGTCTGCGGTGAGCAGTCCCGCGTATGCGCTGAGACTCTTTTGCCATGCAGGCCGCGACGGTCTTCTTCCGCGAACACTTGAATCAGTGTGCACTCGCGCGAACTTCAGGGACACGCCCTCAACGGTCGGTCACCCTGCTCGTGATCACCGCGCTCGGCGGTGGTCCAGCGGTGAGTAAGAATGGTGGGAAAGCGAACCGGAACGACGGCAGAGGAAACTCAGGCGGGATTCCTCGCGACGCGGAAACCGTTGTTGAGGTTCGCACTGTCCGGCGTGATGCCGTAGCGGTAGGAGGAACGCACAAAGTCCGTGTCGACGCCCCAGCATCCGCCGCGAACCCCGCGGGTCGTGCCAGTCGCAGGTCCGGTGGGGTTCAGCGAAGCACTCG
>JBEIJG010000004.1:0-25340 GCA_040380385.1 Phycisphaeraceae bacterium
CAGTTTGAGCCGATTTTCACGCAGGAGTGTGATGATGCGTACATCGTTTGCGCGCAGCGTTGCTGCGAAGTCATCGAGTGATGCGACATCCTTTAACTTCGTCTTGAAGCCGACGGAGCGGATGCGTGCGCTTCGGTCGCCGCGATACAAACCGCGGAGATACTCCTCTTGCTCTTGAAGCTCAAGTCGAACGAGTTTTTCGCCTTCGACGAAAATCTCTGGATGCTGTGCGAGGCAGGAAATGAGATGTGAACTTCCGGTGCGACCTGGGAAAAGAACAACAAAACAGGTGCGCGCCGGCAGAGTTCGGCGGCTGTTGATGGAACGAAAGGTTTTCGTCAGCCACGATCGCATGATCGAAAGGTAGCATGGCGTTGTGGCTGCGCACGTGTCGACAACGACGACCATCACGATTCCCCAAAGCGGTTTAAGCCGTTTGGCTGGCGAGCCGACGCGTCTCGAGCGGTGGACCGCGCCGTGGCGTGCACTTCCTAATCTCCTCGTGATCGGTGCCCAAAAGTCAGGCACGACGTCGTTCCACGGGTTTCTCGCCGGGCATCCCGAGATTCGTATGTCGCGGATCAAGGAATGTCATGTGCTTTGGAAGGCCGATTGGAACTTGCGCCAATACCGGGCGTTCTTTCCGCCACGATCAAAGTGCCGGGCGCCTGCTGTGAAGCACGTTTGCGATTCGACGCCGTATTACCTCTTCCACCCAACGGCCGCGATTTCCGCACAACGGCTCGATACGGCGCTTCGTGCGGAGGGGCGAACGCTTCGGGCCATCGTTGTGCTTCGCGATCCTGTCGAACGCGCTTGGAGCCAATACCAGCATGCGCTGCGACAGGAAACAGAGACCCTTTCGTTCGCAGAGGCGTTGGCCGCTGAGGAGGTGCGCCTCACGCAAGGAGCCTTCTCACACCAGCATCATTCGTATCAAGCACGTGGTCGCTATGCAGAGCAGCTTGAGCGATGGTTTGCGGCGCTTGGTCGTGGACGCATCCTCGTGCTGGAATTTCGTGAGTTGCTTGCCATGGATCTTCCGCTGCGTGAGCGTCTTCGCAAGTTCCTTGAACTTGAAGCGCCATTTGAAGGAGACATGCCGAGGTCGAACGCTGGGAAAGGTGAGCGAATCCCCGAGGAATTGCGCACGATGCTCGAGGAGTCTTTCGTAGCTCCGAATCGCGCGCTCGAGCAACTGCTCGGCGTGCGCTACCCGTGGATGCAGTGACTGGGGATGCAGTGACTGGGGATGCAGTGACTGGGGATGCAGTGACTGGGGTTGCATGGACCACGTGGTGGATGCTGTGACCAAGGAACGGGCCCTACACAATTGATGCAGACGCGCTTTCACCATCTCGATGCACTGCGCGCGACGGCGATGCTCCTCGGCATTGTGTTGCACGCATCACTTGCGTACACCGGTGGACCATGGATCGTGCGTGATGAAGGGCATGGCGGATTCGCCGCAGTCTTTTTCGCGATCCACGGATTCCGCATGCAGCTCTTCTTCCTCTTGAGCGGTTTCTTCACCGCGTTGCTCTGGCGGAGGCTCGGGCTTGCGGGGCTGCTGAAACAGCGCGCGGCGAGGATCGCGCTGCCGCTTTTTCTTGGGATTTTCACCATCATTCCGCTGTTGTGGGCGGTCGTGGCTTGGGCGGGTGCCGTGCAAGAAACGACGGCGGAAGCGTCAGCCGTCACCACGGACGCAACGGGCTCTGCAGCATCGGTTGCGGGTGATCTCGCGACGACCAACCATGCCCCCAAGCCACGTCCAATCATGGTCGCGATCTGGTTTCTCTTTCGATTTCCTGTCTTTCATCATCTCTGGTTTCTCTGGTTCCTCTGCTGGATGATGGTGGGTTTCGCACTCGTCGCGTGGTGCGCGGAGCGCGGCGTTGGTCGCCGTCTGAGCGGTTGGCTGCGCGCGCCTTCTGCGGTCACGCGGCTCTTTATTGGTTCAGCAGGTGCGTTGATCTGGCTTGTCCCGCTGACGACCATCAGTTACGCGCTGATGAAGCTGACCGCAGATGGCGCGGTTTTTGGGCCGGATACCTCGGGTGGGCTGCTCCCGATTCCTGGTGTGCTCTTCCACTACAGCGTGTTCTTTCTGATGGGTGCACTACTCTTCGAAGTGCCCGACGCCATGCGCGGCTTTTCACATCGCTGGCTGCTTGCACTCATCGGTGCAGTCGTGCTGTTCCCACTTGCTGCGGGATTTGCGATTGGATTACCGTGGACTTTTGGCCTCGTGCCGAACACGGCCGCGCATCGGACGCTCGCCTTCACTGGGCAAGCGCTTTACGCGTGGCTTGCGAGTATCGCACTACTCGGACTTTTCGCGCGACTCTTTTCAAGCGAACGACCGAGTCTGCGCTACCTCGCAGACAGTGCATACTGGCTCTATCTTGCCCACTTACCGCTCGTTGTTGCAGGTCAAGTGCTGCTTCGAAACGTCGCGTGGCCGCCCGTTGTGAAGTTTGTCGTCCTCACGCTGGTTTCGACAGCACTGTTGCTCGCAAGTTACGAGTGGTGCGTGCGACGAACGTGGATCGGAGTGCTGCTCAACGGTCGTCGCGCGACGTAAGTCGCATTCAACCCGTCCATGCGGCGAGCAAGAGACCGAGGTCGGTCGCGTCAACGATGCTGTCGCCATTCACGTCGGCAGCGCCGCCATATTCGCCCCACGCAGCGAGAAGGAGCGCGAGGTCATCAGCGCCGACAGCGCCGTCGCCGGTGAGATCTTCAGGCATCACGCGAATCATGCGTACGAGTTGCGTCGTGGTGGATCCCGCAAGCCGAGCATTGGCCAGAATCACGCGTCCATTCGTCACCGTGCCGAGCCCTGTGACCGACCACCCAATCTCGCTCGAAGCAAGCAAGAGATTCGGTTCGATGTTCGTTTCGCCGACGAAACTCATCCAAATGCCGCCGTACTGCACGTACGCGGAAACATCGCCGGTGTCGTTGATCGATTGCGCAGAGGTCGTGGTCGCGCATCCACCGACAAACTCCCAACCAACCGTCGGTCGATAGCGCAGCGGAAAGTTGCTGCAACCAGAGAAACCAAGGACGTAACCACAGAAGTTCCCGCTATTCGAAAGATCAGTTCCTACGAAGCCTTGCCAATTTCCTGGCGGCAGCGGAATCGTCGTGAGCGACATGTCATCGAGGTCAAGCAGTTGGTTCCACGCGAGCACGACGCGATGTTCGTTGACGTCCGCCGGCAACGAAATCTGTGGAAGCAACTGTGCGCCATTCGCTGTGAAACGCACCGATCGCGAGTACATGCCGAGGCCGAGTCCGCCGGAGCCGCCGACGATGTCGCCATGGCTATTGACTGCGCTGGCGGTGCTGAACGTGTCACCGGGATACGGAGTGAGCAGCGTGAAGACGTAGCCCTTTTTCGTCGGGTACCACGCCGCAGCACGCGAGCCAATCGATGCGATGGATTGCACGCTCACCGCGCCGACGATGATGCCGTTGGAACTGATCGCGTAGGCATCAGAACTCTGCCACTCCGCGGGCGTGGGAAGAAGCGTTGGTTCCTCACCGCGCACTGCGACAAAGGCGCGCCCAACTTGTTGCGCATTCAACGAGCGGCCGACGATCGTCAGCGACTCGTTCATGTCGTAACCGGAGAGACCTGTCGCGTTGAGGCCGACGGGTTCCACGCGATACGTCGGTGGTGCGGCGTATGTGGTGGTCGCGAACACGCTCCACGCAAGCGCCGCAGAACACACGACAGCGGCGCGTTGACGCATCGATGAGTACGCAAGTTTGAGACGGCTCTTCTGCATGGCGGGCTCCCGGAAGGATGACACTTGCATGCGTACATGCAAGTGTGGATGCAAACGTGCGTCCATGAGGAGCCATTGTTCGTGGGCGAGATACGTCAGACGATCTCTTTCTCGCGAGTTTTTGGACAGAAGCCCAACGAAGATCCCAACGAAGATCCCCACGAAAATCCCAGCGAAAATCACCGCCACGATGTCTGGAATGCGTGGATCGGAGCCGGTGACGGAAAAATTCCCTGCGCCAAGTGTTCGTCTTTGAAGCTCGTCGCGCGCGTCAAGCCTTCGCGGCGAGATGCTTCGTCAGCGCGGCGTTCGCGGGTGACTGCCATGCTTCGATGCCGACCGCCGCGATGATCGCGATCATCATCAAGAGACTTTCGGTTGACACCTGATCGACACCCTTCGAAAGCGCCGATGCGAACTGCGCCTCCGTCGGTGGGTTCTGAACCGCGGAGGATTCGTCGACTTCGAGGTCCTTGTGCGAAACGCCGAGCGCGCTGTAGAGCGCCGTCAGATCGGGCTTCCGAACAGCCATGTAGGTCACCGCGAAGAACGGCGCACCCAAGCGCGGTTCTCGTCCGAGTGCACGCATCGTTCCGAAGGTGTCCGCCATGCGCCATTGCGACTTGACCGACTGCGGGCGCGCGTTGATCGCCCCGCCGACCAAACGCGCGAACGCTTCGTAATCGTCCGGCATGCCCTTCAAGTGACGAACGCACTGGAGGATCAACTCATTGCGGAACGCGACGGGGAGGGTCGGCCAAACGACTTCAAGCATGACAAAGCACTTTCAAACGCGATGGAATCGGGGCGTTCAAGTGTGTCGGGTGCGCCCCGAAACTTGAACGGGCGGAGAGCATATCCGCGGCCGCGATTCCTCGCAGATCGGGTCGTGCCCGTCCAATCGTTCGCGCGGTCCGTACGATGCGCACCTGCGAATTTCGGCCTGCGCTGGGTGTCCAGCGCGGATCGGGCTTCGCATCGAATCGAACTGCATTTCTGGAGCGCATGCATGGTCCGTCGCGCAGCAATCTTTCTCACCGTCGCGTTCTCCTGTGGTGTCACACCCTGCGCGCGCGCGGCAGACGTGCCGCTCTTCGTCGACGGCCAAGCACAAGTGGTCGAGGCGTTCTCCGATGCGACGAAGTGGAAGCGCGACGCGCTTTGGGTTGAAACCGAGTTTGACTCGGACGGTGATGGCAAGCGCGATCGCATGTTCGTGAACGTCACGCGTCCAGCGCAGACGGAGAACGGGCTCAAAGTCGCGTCGATCTACGAGACCAGTCCGTATTACGCGGCGACGGCATCCGAGTCGCCCAACTTCGTCTGGAATCCGCGTCACGAACTCGACGTTGAGCCGCCATCGCACCAAGGGCCACCCTCGATTCCGTTCAATCCGAATAAGAAGCGGATCAGCAACGGTCTCATCGCGGAGTGGGTTCCACGCGGATTTGCAGTCGTGCACTCGGAGTCGCCGGGAACAGGTCTCTCGCAAGGTGTTCCGACGGTTGGTGGCATCAACGAATCGCTCGCGCCGAAAGCCGTCATCGACTGGCTCAACGGACGCGCGAAGGGTTTCACGCAACCGGACGGCGGCGAAGAAGTTGTTGCCACGTGGTCAACCGGCAAGGTTGGGATGACAGGGACCTCGTACAACGGCACGCTTTGCCTCGCGGCTGCGACGACGGGCGTGGAAGGCCTTGCCGCCATCATTCCGGTGGCGCCGAACACTTCGTACTACCGCTACTACCGCGCCAACGGGCTCGTTCGTCACCCAGGCGGATACATGGGTGAAGACATGGATGTGCTCTACCAATTCATCCAAAGTGGCGATCCCGCGAAGCGCGCGTGGTCGGATGAGAAGATTCTTCGCGGTGAATTACTCGCGGGAATGGATCGACGCACGGGGGACTGGAACGACTTCTGGGAAGCGCGCGACTATTGGCTGCAACTCGACAAAATCAAGGCTCCCACGCTGCTCGCGCACGGGTTGAATGACTGGAATGTGATGCCTTCACATAGCACGCACGTGCACGCAGAGTTGAAGAAGCGCGGCGTGCCGACGAAGCTCTTCTTGCATCAAGGTGGGCACGGTGGCGATCCACCGTTTGAAGTGATGAATCGTTGGTTCACGCGCTATCTGTGCGGTGTCGAGAATGGCGTGGAATCGGATGCAGGCGCGTTGGTAGTGCGCGAGGGCGATCGACGCACTGCACCGACGGCATACGCCTCATGGCCGAATCCTGAGGCACAGTCCGTTCTGCTTCGTCCATTGGCAGGCGGCGGTGAAATCGGCGCGCTGGCGTTCGACGCTGCGGCCAGTGATGCGAAAGAGTCGCTCGTTGATGATGTTGCGAAGAGCGGCGGGGAACTCGCGAAGGCAGCGAGTTCGCCAAACCGCTTGCTCTACGCGCTTCCGAAGTTCTCGAAGCCGCTGCATGTGTCAGGTACACCCAAGTTGCGCATTCGCGTGTCGGCCGACAAACCCGCGGCGAATCTCTCCGTGTGGCTCGTGTCGCTCCCGTGGAATGGTGGGCGCAACATAAATACCGACATCGTCACGCGAGGATGGGCGGATCCGCGCAATCACGCATCGCTCGAAACGCAGGAGCCGCTCGAGCCCGGTCGCTTCTACGACCTTGTGTTTGATCTCGAACCCGATGACCAGATCATTCCTACGGGCGAGCAACTGGCACTCATGATTTTCAGCAGCGACCGCGACTTCACGTTGTGGCCGGAAGCGGGGACGAAGTTGACGGTGGATCTCGCAGGAACCTCGCTTGAGTTGCCGGTGGTTGGCGGACAAGCAGCGTTGACGGAAGCGGTCGTGCCGGCGCCGACGGCGGAAGCGTCGACGAATTGATGCGCGCCCACGATGCCATGTTTCACGATGCTATCTTTCTCGATCTCGATGGCTGTCTCGTCGACTCGACGCGGGCGATCACAAACACGTTCGACCATGCGCTCGCGTCGGTCGGCATCGCGCCGCGCGCGCCTGCGGTGACGCGCTCGTTCATCGGTCCGCCGCTTCGGGCAACCTTCGACCGCATCGTGGCGGAGGAGGGCCGCGATCCAGTGCTGGCAGTCGAACTCGTCGCGCGCTACCGCGAGCGGTACCGCACGATGTCTGCGATTGAAACCGAAATCATCGAGGGAATTCCCGAAGTGCTCGCGCTGCTTCGGGAAGACGCTCCGATCGCAATCGTGACCTCGAAACTCGGCGTCGTTGCGGAGCGCTTGGTCGATGAGATCGGCCTGCGTGCACATGTCGCGCGTATCTTCGCGCCGGAGGATGAACACGCGATCGAGCCGAAGGAGATCACGCTCCGCCGAGCACTCGCAGCGACCCGCGCGCGGCCGCACGCTGCGGTCATGATCGGCGACCGCGAGCACGATGTCCTCGCTGGTCGCGCCTGCGGCACCGCGACCGTTGGGGTCCTCTGGGGTGCCGGCGATCGCGCCGAACTCGAGGCCGCCGGCGCGCACGCGATCGTCTCCGAAGTGCAGGCACTGCACGGCGCCGTGCGCGCGCGGGTTGAGTCTTCGATAGGATCACCATGATGCACGATTACCAACGGCAGTTCGTTGATTTCATGGTTGAAGTGGGTGTGCTCACCTTCGGCGACTTCACCACGAAGAGTGGACGCAAGACTCCGTACTTCGTGAACACAGGGAAGTACCGCTCTGGGGTGCAACTCGCGACACTCGGTCGCGCGTACGCTGATGCGATCGAGCGGTCGTTTCCGGACGGTTTCGATTGCCTCTTCGGGCCCGCGTACAAGGGCATTCCGTTGGTCGTTGCCGTCGCGATGGCGTTTGCGGAGCGTGGCCGTGAGGTTGAATTTTGTTTCAACCGAAAGGAAGCAAAGGATCACGGCGAAGGCGGCTTGCTCGTGGGCCGCAAATTGCAGCATGGTGATCGCGTCTTGATCGTGGAAGACGTGACGACCGCGGGAACCTCCATACGCGAAACAGTGCCGATTCTGCGCGCCGCTGCCGACATTCGACTTGCCGGTCTCGTCGTGTCGGTCGATCGACAAGAGCGTGCGAGTGAAGCATCGACGCGCACCGCGCTCGCTGAAGTCGGTGCAGAGTTCTCCATGCCAACCGCGGCAATCGTGAACATCGATGAAGTTGTCGCACATCTCGGCGATCGACTGACGGCCGACGATCGTGCGCGCATCGCGGCGTATCGCGCGCAGTACGGCGCTCACGCAATCTGAAAGTTTCCCTGTTGCGTTGCCACGCGAGGATGGACATGATACTTGCATCATGGTGCAAGGACGCAAGCGTTCATCTGCCAAAACTGCGCGTGTTCCATCGACTCCGCGTGCGGCGGCGGCCTGTCGTCGGCCTGTTGATGGGCTCTTGGATCCTGCGCTCTTTCAAGCGCTCGGAGATCCGACCCGGGTGCGGCTTCTGGCCTGTTTGATGAAGTGCGGACGCGCATGCTTCGTGAGTGAAGTCGCCGAGTGCTGCTCGGTCGACCTCTCCGTCGTTTCGCGACATTTACAGGCACTCGCACGCGAAGGTGTCGTGGAGTCGGCGCGAAACGGGCGACTGGTTTCCTACCAAGTTTGCTACGCATCGCTCGCGAAGCGCTTGCGCGATCTCGCCTCGGCGATCGATGCTTGTGCACCACGTCGGGCGAATGCATCGACCGTTGGTCCATCGCACCAGAAGCGATCAAATCAGTCTTGCGAAGGAGATTCCTGTGGCTGCTGAACGAATGCGTGTGCTCTTCCTCTGTACCGGCAACAGTTGTCGGAGCCAAATGGCGGAAGGTTTCGCACGCGCGCTTCGAGGCGATCGCGTCGAGGCCTTTTCTGCGGGGACCAATCCGCACGGGCTCAATCCGCTGGCCGTTCGAGCGATGGCAGAGGTGGGCATCGACATTTCGAAACATCTCTCTCGTCGCCCAGAGGACATCGGCGTTGCCTTCGACGTCGTCGTCACCGTGTGCGACTCGGCGCATGAGTCATGTCCGGTCTTTCCTGGAGCTCGCGTCGTGCACGTTGGATTTGATGATCCGCCGCGTCTTGCGCGAGGTGCCGCGAGTGACGACGAAGCGATGCAGCACTATCGACGAGTGCGCGATGAGATTCGCGCGTTTGTCGAGACGATCCCAGACTCGCTTGTGGCGCCGACATCCGACAACTGCTGTGGATGCACGCCAGGTTGCTGTGAGGAGATCGGAGGTTCCGACAACCGCGCGAGCGCGCTTTCGCTGATGACGCCGAGTGTCGTGGAGCAGGACGCTGTTCGAGGACAAGTTCGTGAGGGCTACGCACGCATTGCAGCGACCGGCGCATGGTCGTCGTTCTCAGGGTCGTCGTTCTCAGGGTCGTCGTTGACCGAGAGTGCCGGATCGTGCTGCGCCGGCGGTGGCTGCTGCGGTCCTGCGACCTTCACGCCAGAACAACTCGCGCAGGCGATCGGGTACAGCGCGGGCGAACTTGAAGTTGTTCCGGAAGGCTCCAACATGGGTCTTTCCTGCGGAAATCCCACCGCGATCGCTGCGTTGCGGCCTGGTGAAACCGTGCTCGATCTTGGAGCTGGTGGTGGATTTGATTGTTTCATCGCCGGCTCGAAAGTTGGTGCGACCGGTCGCGTGATTGGTGTGGATATGACTCCCGCGATGATTTCCAAGGCGCGCGCGAACATCGCCGGTTACTCGGTACAAACAGGGCTTTCGAATGTTGAGTTTCGTCTCGGTGAGATCGAGCATCTTCCTGTCGCAGACAACACCGTCGACGCGGTCATCTCGAATTGCGTGATCAACCTGTCGCCATCGAAGAAGCACGTGTGGCAAGAGATCGCACGTGTGTTGAAGCCCGGTGGTCGCGTCGCCGTTTCAGATTTGGCGCTCCTTCGGCCGCTCCCTGATGCGGTGCGCGCCGATCTTGAAGCACTCGTTGGTTGTGTCGCAGGTGCGGTGTTGGTCGAGGAGATGCGGGCACTCGCCGAAGCAGCGGGGCTTGTGGAGGTTCGACTGCAGTCGAAATCAGAGTACATCGATGCGATGACCAGCTGGGAAGATCCGCTCTATCAACGCATTGTTGCAGCGCTCCCGAACGGGAGTCGCGTGAGCGAGTTTGTCACAAGCCTTGATGTGACGGCGGTGAAGCCGTGAACGAGCGCTTGAAGCAGAGTCCACACGCGGCGTCGCCCACGAAAGCCAGCGCGTCATCGCAAGAAAGCGCGTGCTGTCCGTCCGACGCGCCTGCGAGGCTTTCGTTCCTCGATCGCTATCTCACGCTGTGGATCTTTCTCGCGATGGCACTTGGTGTCGCGCTGGGCAGATTCGTCCCCGCGGTGCGCGACCTTGCCGATCGCACGACGGTCGGTTCAACCAACATTCCGATCGCGATCGGGCTTGTGTTGATGATGTTTCCGCCGCTTGCGAAGGTTCGCTACGAAGAATTGCCGCGGGTGTTCCGTGACTGGAAAATCTTGGCGATTTCGCTCATTCAGAACTGGATTGTCGGTCCTGTGCTGATGTTCGCGTTGGCAGCGTTCTTTCTCGCGGGTCAGCCGGAATTCATGCTCGGTCTCATCATGGTTGGGCTTGCGCGTTGCATCGCGATGGTGCTCGTGTGGAACGATCTTGCAAGGGGGAGTTCGGAATACGCAGCAGGGCTGGTTGCATTCAACAGCATCTTCCAAGTGCTTTTCTTCGGGGTGTACGCATGGATCTTTATGACATGGCTCCCGCCGCTCGTTGGACTTGAGGGAGTTGTTGTCGATGTCTCGATGGGAGAGATCTTCGGAAGCGTGCTGATCTATCTCGGGCTGCCGTTTGCGGCCGGAATCATCACGCGAACGGTCTTGCGTCGCGTTCAGGGAGATCCTTGGTACACGCAGCAGTTCCTTCCCCGCATTGCGCCCATCACGCTCGTTGCATTGCTCTTCACGATTGTCGTGATGTTTGCGTTGCAAGGAGAACGGATCGTCACTGCGCCGCTCGACATCGTTCGTATTGCCATTCCGCTTGTGCTGTACTTCACGATCATGTTCTTCGTGTCGTACTTCATGGCACGACGAGTGGGTGCTGAGTACGAGCGTGCGGCAACGCTTGCGTTCACGGCGAGTGGGAACAATTTCGAACTCGCGATTGCGGTCGCGATTTCTGTCTTCGGAATCTCGTCGGGCACCGCGTTCGCAACGGTGATTGGCCCGCTCGTTGAGGTGCCAGCGCTCATTCTGCTTGTTGGTGCGGCGCTCCGATTTCGCAAGCGCACAGAGCATGCAGGGCTGCGCGAAGCGCGCACCTGAAGCGACGAAAAAGCTCCAATCCGCGTAGAACCGTCTCAGTGCCGCGCGGACACCCATGATGTGTCGGATCACGGGTTTGCGTTGGATTCCCTCCCGTCGCAGGGCCGCGACGGTGCTATTCTCTCGGCCCTTCCGTCGCGCCCTGACGGAACGAATGGAGCAATACATCATGCAGAGCGCAAGCAAGTGCCCCTTCGCCGGCGGCTTTCTCAAGAACACCAACCAAGGCACCTACACCCGTGATTGGTGGCCGAATCAATTGGATCTCGCACCGCTCAAGCGGAATTCGCCGATGGCGGATCCGATGGGCAACGACTTCCATTACGCGAAGGAGTTCAAGTCGCTTGATCTCCACGCGGTCGTCGCGGATCTCCGCACGCTCATGACTTCGTCGCAGCCGTGGTGGCCTGCCGATTACGGTCACTACGGGCCGTTCTTCATCCGCATGGCGTGGCATAGCGCAGGCACCTATCGCACGATCGATGGTCGTGGTGGTGGGGGCGCGGGCATGTTGCGGTTTGCGCCGCTCGGCAGTTGGCCCGACAACGCGAATCTCGACAAGGCGCGGCGTCTGCTTTGGCCGATCAAGCAGAAGTATGGCAAGAAGATTTCCTGGGCGGATCTCATGATCCTCACGGGCAATGTCGCGCTTGAATCGATGGGCTTCAAGACCTTTGGTTTCGCGGGCGGACGCGTGGATATGTGGGAGCCCGATGAAACCTATTGGGGTTCGGAGAAGTCATGGCTCGGCGACGAGCGCTACATCGGCGATCGCGTTCTTGAGAATCCGCTTGCCGCAGTGCAGATGGGCCTCATCTATGTGAATCCGGAAGGGCCAAACGGGAATCCAGATCCATTGCTTTCGGCGCGCGATATCCGCGAGACCTTCGCACGCATGGCCATGAACGACGAAGAAACCGTCGCGTTGATCGCGGGCGGTCACACCTTCGGCAAGACCCACGGCGCCGCAGATCCATCGAAGTATGTCGGTCGCGAACCGGAAGGCGCGCCACTGCAAGAGATGGGCCTTGGTTGGAAGAACTCGTTCGGCACTGGCAACGGAGCCGACACCATCACGAGCGGACTCGAAGGCGCGTGGACGCCAAATCCAACACAGTGGGACAACGGCTACTTCGACACGCTGTTTGGTAACGAATGGGAACTCACGAAGAGCCCAGCTGGTGCGCATCAGTGGGTGCCGAAGGGGACTTCGGTCACCGCACCTGCTGCGCACGACGCGTCAAAGCGTGAAACCGTCATCATGCTGACGACCGATCTCGCACTTCGCATGGATCCGGCGTACGAGAAGGTTTCGCGTCACTTCCACAAGAATCCTGCGGCGTTCGCCGACGCGTTCGCGCGCGCGTGGTTCAAGTTGACGCACCGCGATATGGGCCCGCGCTCGCGCTACCTCGGCGCACTCGTGCCGAAGGAAGAACTGGTGTGGCAGGATCCGATGCCAGCGGTTTCGCATGAACTCGTGAACGCGAGCGATGTTGCCGCGTTGAAGGTCAAGATCCTCGCTTCGGGCCTCACGGTTTCGCAACTTGTTGTCACGGCATGGGCTTCGGCTTCGACCTTCCGCGGCACTGATAAGCGCGGTGGCGCGAATGGTGCGCGTATTCGATTGGCTCCGCAGAATTCGTGGAAGGCGAACAACCCAACCGCGCTCGCGATTGTGCTCGGTACGCTTGAGAAGCTTCGCGCAGAGTTCAATGCAGCATCTGGCAAGAAGCAGATTTCGCTTGCCGACATGATCGTGCTTGCGGGTTGCGCGGGCGTTGAGAAGTCGGCTGCGGACGCAGGCTGCGCGATCACGGTGCCGTTCACGCCGGGCCGCACCGATGCGACGGCTGAGCAAACCGACGCTGCGAGTTTCAAGTACCTCGAGCCCGCCTACGACGGTTTCCGCAACTACCTCGCGCACAGTCTTTCGCGGCGCGCGGAACATCTCCTCATCGACAAGGCGGATTTGCTCACGCTGACGCCGCCCGAGATGACCGTACTCGTTGGTGGCATGCGCGCGATCGGTGCGAATTTCGATGGTTCGTCTGTCGGCATTCTCACCAAGCGTCCTGGCACGCTCACGGCGGATTTCTTCACGAACATCCTCGATATCGCAACTGAGTGGACGCCCGCATCGAGTGATGAAGAGCTCTTCAACGGCCGCTGCCGCGCGACTGGGCAGGCGAAGTGGACGGCGAGCCGCGTCGATCTCGCCTTCGGATCGAACTCGCAACTTCGCGCCTTGAGCGAGGTGTACGCAAGCAGCGACGCGAAGGAGAAGTTTGTGCACGACTTCGTTGCGGCATGGACGAAGGTCATGAACCTCGATCGATTTGAACTCCAGTGAGCGATCTCGGGCTTCGCTCGGGTGCCCGCTCCTTTCCCGCCCCTCGTTGTTGCGAGGGGCGGTTTCTTTTTTGTGTCGACAGCGAGTTGGACGGACTTCTCGCCGAGTTCATGCGTGCGCGATGCCCGCAGCAGTAATCGGCGTGGCTATAAAACGCAGCTATGACCAACTTTCCGGGAACTCTTCGCGGCGCATGCGTGGTTGACTCGATCGGCGCTCGCCTTGATCGTGAGCTTCCACGCAGAAGGGGAATGCTCGTGATGCTCCTCGTCGTACTTCCGATCGTTCTCGTCCTCCCTGCGAGCGTAGCGCGAGCAGCATTCGGGAGTGCTGCGCGATTCGCCTCGCCCACGGCCGTCGTTGGTGCAATCCATGCACTTCGCCCTTCAGTGTTCGCAACACACGCGCGAAGCACTCAAGCAGCGTCAGGTGTCTTGGACAAACGCGACGAGCGTGTGTCGTGTTTCCTCAGCGGCGACGAAACCTATCTGTCGGGAGTCGTCTCTGTTGGCGGAAAGTGGTTCGCCGCGAGCCCGCGAGGTTTGTTCACCTCGACCGACGGACGAACCTTCGTGCTTTCTACTCAGTCCATGCCGCTGGCTCCGCACGGAATCGGCGCGACGACGGATTCGGTTTGGGTGTGGTCGAAATCAGAGTTTCGTCGTGGTGCAACGAAGTCAGTCACGCGCTTTCCAATGGCAGCAGGTGCGGCGCCGGTGGTGCTTGAAACACCCGTCTTTGTAGACAGCGTCATCTGTCTGAACGACACCGCGTACATACTGGGTTCGAAAGCGCAGGGAAAGGGTTCGCCCTTCTTTCTCGTGTGGACGAAAGACAACGGCGTCACATGGAGTGAACTCGCGCTCCCGATTCGCCGCATCGAAGATGGGCCAGCACTCGCGCACGGCCCGCAGGGATTTTTGGTCGTTGGCAACAACGAGCAGGGGCAGGCGACGCTTGCGCAGATTCGCGATCTGAAAACGGTCGTGAGTGAAGTGTTGTCGATGCCCCGAGATTTCGGGCGCACGCCACAGTTTCGCGCGATTGCAGCGGTGGGCTCGCGCGTTGCAATTCTCGGTGGAACACCGAGAACGGAAGCGAACTCGGCTGGAGACTTTCTGCTGACGCGCTCGCCCTACATCACCGCACCAGATGGATCGGTGTTGCGATACGAATGGGAATGTCGCGCTGTGCCGTTGGCGCCCTATTCGAAGAAGCAGCCAAAGGGAAGATCGACGCTGTTCACGAACGACGGTGTTGCTGTGCTTGCGACCGAGACGGAAAACGGTGCGACATTTTTCGCCACACGCGATCTGGAGAACTGGATCGAAGTGCTGCTCTTGGGCACGACGTCGTTCACCGAGTGGGGCACACTCTCGCCGTGTCCGCAGCAGCAAGTTCTGTTCTTGACCGGCGTCCCCTACCCGGGGAACTCACACAAGAGTTCGTTCCTCGTTCGCGTACCTCTGCCAACTCCGGAGGAAAGTGCGAATCTCGTTCCGCATCGGTTCTTTCGATCGGAGTTTTCAGCGCGCGACCGCGTCGATGATTGGGAGTGGGCATTTGTTGATTGGGACGCCGCAATGTCGCTTGGTGACTTAGAGAAGAACGGCGGCATGGACGCGCGCGTTCAGGCAACGAAGCGTGCGCTTGAGCGTTGGCGGTACTTCAATTCGGGTCGTCCGACGGATCAGGATGTCGTGATGGCGACCAACATGTTCATCCGGCTCCTCGGTCGCGCGCGCGCCGAACGAATGCTGCAAGCGGTCGTTGATCTTTCTGAGATTCTCAGCGAGAAAGACGCGAATGGGGTAAGTAAAGGCGATGGATTGGCACGCGTCTGCGCGCGTGTGCGAAGCGAGAAAATTGGGCAACTCGCGGATCTCCTCGAAGATATTGCGGCAGCGCGGAAGGGTGCACCGCGCAAGTTCCTCAAGATTGAAACGCTCATGACCGAGCCCGAGCCGCAGCGCGGTCCGGCAGAGTTTGATGTCGAAGTCGCGCGTTCGCGCGCACTGCGTGGGAGTGCAGGCGCCGCACGCGATCTCATGAGGGCGTACTTCCGTGGAGAAGGTGTTCCGCTTGATCCGGCAGCGGGCGAATTTTGGGCCTTCGAGGCGACTCGACTTGGTCTTGAGATTCGGCAGGGGAAGGAAGATCTTGTCAAGAGCGCGGACGCTGGGTCTGTCACGGCACTGCTCGACCTCGCGCGAGAGATAGGAGGTATCGACTCAAAGGAGTATGACCTCGAATATGACTTGGATCAGGTGCGGGCGCTCTTACAGCGCGCAGCGGATCAAGGCTCGTCGCTTGCGATGTCGTTCCTCGCGGATTCGCTCATTGCGGATACCGGAACCAACACCGATCTGCGCGATGCGCTCGTTCTTTCAGAACGCGCCGCGCGCGCTGGCAATCCGTTTGGCATGCGTTCGCTTGGTGTCGCGTATTCGAGCGGCAGCGGCGTCGCGCGCAATCAACGTATCGCGACAGAGTACTTCAGTCAGGCAGCATTGCGCGAAGACTTCCCCTCGATGTTGGAGTGCGCAGCGCGCTACGCCTACGGCATCGGGTGTGAGAAAAGCGAATCGACGATGGACTTTTGGCTTGGTCAAATCAAGACCTACCAAGATCGTCGCGCCGCATGGGACAAGTCGGAGCGTGTTGATGTTGTGGCGATGCGACAGACCTTGATCGATGAGAGCTACGAACTCTCTGATCAGTTGTACTCGCCTCCTCGGATTCAAGAGCCTCATGTTGATCTGAAGGCCACTCGCACGGCGGCGCGTGCAGGTGACCCAGTCGCGTGCAGCGATCTCTCGACGGCCTACCTGCATGGACTTGGTGTGTATCCGAACTACACGGCAGCGGAGCGGTGGAAGCGGCGCGCGGTTGCGCTCGGATGGGATGACAAAACCGACACCGATCCGAAATCTGGGCGACGATCGATGCCGATGTATGTTTCGACGCCGGAAGTTGTTGAAGGCGACTACCTTGCGTATCTGAAAGCAGGCGCGGAGGCTGGCGGCGTTCGATTCAAGCGCGAATTGGGCACTCGCTTGCTTGCCGATGCGGACGCGATGGAACTGAGCGCTGCGGGAGCAGATCGAAACGAGAGCGACGCAAACACGGCGAAACTTCGTGCGCGCATGATGCGCGAAGTAGGCGTCTCTCATCTTCGTGTCGCAGCGGAGTTGGGAAGCGGTGAGGCGTGGGTTCAACTTGGGCTACTCGCCATGCATCCCGCGACAAGCGGTCTCGTACAACGCTCGGAGATCGAGTGCTTTGAAGCCGCAGGTGAACAACATCTGCCGCGCGGTTTCGCAGTCGCAGGTATGGCGATCTTGCAAGATGTCTTGTTGCAGGATGCGAATTTGGAGAATGCGCTGCGCGTTCGCGCTGTGACGAATCTGCTGCGCGCCGCTCGCGTACCCGAGCCCGCACAGATCGATCGCGCGACGCAACCGGAGGCGTTCTTAGAGGCGGCCGAACGAGCGTTGGCGAAGGCTGCGGTTCCTGGTGATCCTGACGCGATGGTGGCGTTCGCGTTGATGCTTGCGTTCGACATGCCGCATCGCGCGCGCGACATCGAATACTCCGAGCTTTGGGCGTATGCGAGTCGCGAAATGGGCGGCGATCTCATTGCCATCCCTGGGTTCAAGGGCCTCCCGGGATGGAACAGCGGAAACTCTGATGAACTTGCAGAACTCCGTGCGCTTCCATTCGCGGCGCAGATCAAAGCGGCGCGCGATCGCGAGTCGCGCGATCCGCGAGTCGCGCGTCGAGTTGATCGCATCCATCCAGGTGCGTCGCGTTGGGAGCAGGCGTATCGCGCGCTGCTCGAACAGTCGCTTGATGACGCCACGATCAAAGCGGCGGTACGGTCGATGGAAGTTTTCTCGCCGCGCTACAGCTACATGCTAGAGAAGACGGATTTTGAAGGCGCCTTGCAACAGTTGCGAACGCGCGCGGCACAAAAGACGGAAGCGCGGGGTCTGCAACTGATCGCGTTGATTGCAGGATTGTCACCCAGTGCGATCGCGAGTGTGGCCGATGCTGAGGCTGCGTTTGAGCAAGCGGCTTCCGCTCAGGATCCAGACGCCCCCAGAGAGCGCATCACGCTCTCGCCAATGGAATTGGCGATCGTCCAACACTTGGGCGTCACCGAACCCGAGGAGATGGGCGAGGAAAGTGACATCGCGTTGCGCGAGCGCGTGGTCAAGCTGATGGCGGCCCGCGCGTACTACGGCCTTGGAACCGAGCGCGACTCGGCGCGCGCCGCACTCATTCTGAGCACATCTTGGGAGCGATCCACGGTGGACGACGATGTTGCTGCCGTGCTCCTCGATGTTGCGGATGAGGACTTGAAGGTTCTCGCGCGTGAGTGGAAGTCGCGTTGGAAGTGAATTGCAATGCACGGTTACACGCTGAGGGCGTGGATCACGAATGTCCGAATCCCACGGTGTGAGCGCGTGAGGATGCCTTCCTCCGCCAACCAAGAGACGCACTGTTGTGCCTCACGTAGACCCAGCCGCCGGCAGATTCCATCGCACCACGGCACGCGATGGGCTTGGTGGATACGGGATGTGCATGCGGAAGCAGCGGAATGCCTCAAGTGGTCGATCCATCATCGCGGCGCCGTGCGCCAGCATTTTGGCGTGGAGTTTGCTGTCGACCTTCGATGCCGCGGGCAGCGCGGTTGAGCGCACGAACTGTGCATCGATCCTTCCGTGAAATCGCTGGAGGTCGGCGAACTCGCCGTACTCGACTCCTCGCGTCGCGCTGAAGAAAAGTGCGGCCGTCGGCTCGATGGCGGGCACCGCGCTCGGGAGCAAGACGCCTGTCCATCCGAACGACCACGTCAACATGTCGCAGTCGTCGAACGATTCGTTCCCGACGGCGATGAACATCGCGGCCGCGGTGCATGCGAAGCGTGATTTGCTTCCGGCGCTCACGATGCTGCGTGACGCGATCTCCGCGAAGGCCGCGGAATGGAAAGACGTCATCAAGATCGGCCGCACGCACATGCAAGACGCAACACCGCTCACGCTCGGGCAGGAGTGGTCGGGCTACGCAGCAGCAATAGACGACGACATCAAGCGCATCGAAGACGCACTCGTCGGCGTGTATCGACTCGCGCTCGGCGGCACGGCGGTAGGTACGGGGATCAACTCCGCGCCTGGATTTGCTGAAGCTGCAGCGGCGAAGATCGCGGAATTGACGGGGCTCCCCTTTGTGACGGCGCCGAACAAGTTCTGCGTGCAAGGTGGCCACGACGCGCTCGTTCACTTGTCGGGCGCGATGCGTACGCTCGCGGTCACGCTTTACAAAGTCGGTAACGACGTTCGGCTGATGTCGTGCGGCCCGCGCGCGGGCTTCGCAGAACTCGTGATTCCCGCGAACGAGCCGGGTTCGTCGATCATGCCAGGCAAGGTCAATCCAACGCAGGCCGAAGCGCTCACGATGCTCTCCGTGCAAGTCATGGCGAACGACGTCGCGGTCGGTTTCGGCGGCGCGGGCGGCTATCTCGAGATGAACGTCTATAAGCCGCTCATCATTCACAACGTGATGCAGTCGATTCGCCTGCTGACCGACGGCACGACGAACTTCCGACGATTCCTCGTCGAAGGCACGAAGCCGAATCTCAAGAAGATCGGCGAGTATGTCGAGCGCTCGCTCATGCTTGTCACGGCGTTGTCGCCGGTGATCGGCTACGACAAAGCGTCGAAGATCGCGCACTACGCGCTCGACAACGACCTCACGCTCAAGGAAGCCGCGCTCAAGCTCGGCTTCGTGAGCAGTGAAGAGTTCGATCGCATCGTCGACCCACGCAAGATGGTGGCGCCGTACGTCGCAGCCGAGTGAACATCGGTCTCGCACGGCGACCACAGTCAGGTCTCTCGCGCGTACCGTTCTTTTCAATCTTCAGTTGACACCTCTCGTCGAGTCCTTCGGAACTTCCCATGACCACCAGCAGCACGAATACCACCGCGAAGCGCGGCAGCGAACTTCTTCACGATCCCGCCCTCAACAAGTCGACGGCCTACACCGAGGCAGAGCGTCAAGCGCTCGGGCTCGTCGGCCTCGTCCCCGACACGACCGAGTCGGAAGACTTGCAGTTGCGCCGCGTCATGCTGCAACTCTCGCACAAGACGACGGATCTCGACCGCTACGTTTACCTCGTCAATCTGCTCGATCACGATGAGACGCTCTTCTACCGCACGATCATGTCCGATCCTGCGCGATTCCTTCCCATCGTGTACGACCCGACCATTGGCGACGCGTGCCTCAAATTTGGTCACATCTTCCGCGGCCCGCGCGGCATGTACCTTTCGATCAAGCGCCGTGGCCATGTGAAGGAAATTCTGCGCAATTGGCCCGTCAAGGATGTGCGCTTCATTTGCGTCACCGACGGTGGCCGCATCCTCGGTCTTGGCGATCTCGGCGCGAACGGCATGGGTATTCCGATCGGAAAGCTCCAGCTCTACACGGCCGCGGCCGCAGTACCTCCGCAAGGGCTCATGCCGATGTACCTCGACGCGGGTACGAACAACGAGCAGTACCTCAATGATCCGCTCTACCTCGGCCTGCGCGAGCGTCGACCTTCGACGGAAGATCTGTACTCGTTCGTCGATGAATTCGTCGAGGCGGTGCAAGAAGTCTTCCCGAAGTGCTGCATCCACTTCGAAGACTGGACCGGCGTCGACGCGATGCACCTCCTCGAGCGCTATCGCAACAAGGCCTGCGTCTTTAACGATGACATCCAAGGCACTGCGGGCATCACGCTCGCGGGCATGATCAACGCGACCAAGATGAAGGGCACGCAACTCAAGGATGAGAAGTACCTCTTCCTCGGTGCGGGTTCGGCCGGCATCGGTCTCGCAAATTTGCTTTGCTCGGCCCTCGTGCAGCAGGGGATGTCGCTCAAGGACGCACAGGCACGTGTCCACATGTTCGATGTCAACGGTCTTCTCGAATCGACACGCACCGATCTCTACGACTTCCAGAAGCCGTACGCGCACCCGCATGCGCCAACGCGCAACTTTGTCGAAGCGATCGAGAGCATCAAGCCGACGACCATCATCGGCGTGAGTACGATCGGTGGCGCATTCACGAAGGAAGTGATCGAAGCGATGACGCGCATCAATGCGCGTCCAGTTGTCCTCGCGCTTTCGAATCCAACGAGCTGCGCCGAGTGCACGCCTGAGCAGGCGTATACATGGTCGAACGGCAAGGCGATCTACGCGGCAGGCGTGCCGTTCGCGCCAGTGCACATGAACGGTACGACCTTCATTCCTGGACAAGCGAACAACTTCTTCATCTACCCGGCTGTCGCGATGGCGATCTACGCAACCGAAGCCTCGCGCGTCACCGACTCGATGTTCATCGAGGCGGCGAGCGCGGTTGCCGATCAAGTTCCACCAGAACTCTTCAAGCAAGGCTTGATGTACCCGCCGCAGTCGAACATTCTCGAGACCGAAATCAAGACAGCCGCGCGCGTCGCGAAGCTCATCTTCGATCTCGGCCTCGCGCGTGTCGCGCGTCCGGCTGATATGGAAGCATTGATCCGCTCGCACGTGTACACGCCGACCTATCCAAAGTTGGTCTGACGAGATCATGACATCGAACTTCACGCTCCTCTGTCCTCGCGCGCGAAGTTTGCGCCGCTCAACCTTGGGCGTGATGTCGTGTTTGTCGCTCTTTGCTCCGTCCGGCGCGTTCGCACAGAACGCGTCGGGCGGAGTAGCGGGCGGAGTAGCAGGCGGAGTAGCGGGCGAAGTAGCGGGGGGTGCGGCGGATACGACACCGCGCAACACTGTTCCGATGACCGCGGCACAGACGGCGAAGCAGAACTTCGAGTCGAACTATCTGTTGGGCGATTGGGGCGGCGCACGAACGGCGCTGTGGGAACTCGGTATCGATCCGCAGTTCCTCTTGATCACCGACCCGTACGGCAACCCGACGGGTGGGAAGAAGCAGGGGTTCGCGACGTACAGCATGTTTTGCGCGGATCTCGGCATCGACACCGAGCGTGCGTTCGCACTTCCGGGCGGAGAGTTTGACGTTGGTTTCTCTGTCAACTTCGGCTCGCAGTTGACGCAGGACTACGTCGGCAACGTGTTCCCGATTCAGTCGTCGGACGTCGCTCCTGAAGGCGCGCGACTGACCAATCTGTCGTATACGCAAGCGTTCTTCGGCGAGAAGTTAAGTATTCGCGGCGGGCGCTTTTCACTCGATGCGCTCTACGGCGAAGAGTTTGCCGGTTCAGAGTACTTCCGCGCCTTCACGTCGGTGGCGTTCAACGCGATTCCGTTTGCGATCTTCTACAACGCTCCGGGCCCGTTCGGCTATCCAGCCACGACTTGGGGCGCGCGCGTCAAGGTCGAGCCCGCCGATGAGTTGTACGTGATGGGCGCGATCTACGACGGCAATCCCGATGCGGCACTCGCCGACGAACACGGGCTTGATTTCTCCTTCGAAGGTCCGCCGCTCGGCGTTGGCGAGATTGGCCTCCGTTTCAATCAGAAGGAAGGCGACACGGGATTACCTGGCAATCTCAAGTTTGGCGGCTATGTGCTCGGCGGGGAAGTTCAAGAGTTTGGCTCGACCGAAGAGGGCTCAGGCCGTTACGGCTTCTATGTTGTTGGCGATCAGATGTTGGTTCGATTGGGTGGCCCGTCGGAGAACCGCCATCTCGGGATCTTCGGGAGCGTCGTCGTAGCCCCCGATCAAGAAGTGAGCCCCATGCCGTACTTCTTCAGTGGCGGGCTTGTCGCCTACGGGCCGTTCGAGAGCCGGCCGAAGGACTTTCTTGCACTCGGCGTTGCGTATGGCGCGTTCAGCGACGATTTGCGCGCCGCGCAGCAAGCCGAGCAACTCACCGACCCGACCGTCGAGGCGCAGCTCTTTGAAATGACGCTCGAAGCTTCGTATGGCGTGCAAGTTCGCCCAGGCTTGATGCTGCAGCCTGGCATGCAACTCATCATCAATCCAGGCGGAAGCCCTGACGTTGATCCGGCGCTTGCAATCGGTGTGAATGCGATCCTCAGTTTCTGATGCGAACTTTTGATCGGGGACCGCTGCTCACGATGGGTTGTCGCTGTTGAACTGGCGTCGATGTGCGTGAGTCACGCATGATGGAGAACGGGGTGAGCCCTGCATCTCAGCCATCATGTGCCGTCGATTCGCAACCCATTGCGCGCGGAGCTTGCTACCTTCCGCGCATGCGAAATCTCCGGCTCTTCTCGCTCGTCGTCGCGTGCATCGCGCTCCTTCCACTTGCTCTTCATTCGATCGCATCTGCGTGCACCGCATTTCAGATTCGCGCGAAGGACGGCTCCATCATCTATTTCCGTTCGATGGAGTTCGGATTCCCATTCAACTCGAAGGTGCTCGTCATTCCGCGGGGCACGGAGTTCATCGGCACGGCACCGGAAGGGAAACCCGGCCTGCGTTGGACCACGGTCTACGGCGTGGTCGGTCTGAATGCGAATATCGCTCCGAGTGTGGTCGCCGATGGTCAGAACGAGAAGGGCCTTGCGTTTGGCATGCTGTATCTCCCGGGATACGCGAAGTTTCTCGCGCCGGAGCCAGCAGCAAACGACCGCGCGATTGGTTCATGGGAAGCGGGGGCATATCTGTTGTCGACCTGCGCGACGGTTGATGAGGCTGTGACGGCGCTTCGCGAGAAAGTGCAGATTGTCGAGCAAACATTTCCTGCCTTCAAGATGTCGTTGCCTGTGCACTATTGGATCGGCGACGCGAGCGGCAAAGTCGTGATTGTCGAATTTGTCGATGGCAAGATGAACGTGTACGACAACCAATTGGGAATTCTTACGAACTCGCCCCCGTTCGATTGGCACTCCATCAACCTCACGAACTACGTGAATCTCTCACCGGTCAACGTTTCGTCCGCGCAACTCGGAAGTGTCGTCATTCCGAACTACGGTCAAGGATCGGGCTTGCTCGGATTGCCCGGTGATTTCACGCCGCCGTCACGCTTTGTTCGTGCGGCGATCTTCTCGCAGGTTGCGACGCCCGCTCCGACAGCGGTCGACACCGTGAATCTTGGTTTCCATGTGCTCAACACCTTCGACATCTTTGATGGCGCGATCAAGAGTAACACCGCCAATCAGACGTTGAATACGAAGGGCTTTCTGTCGTCGTCTGGCGCGCCCAAGATTGTGAACACCGACACCACCGAATGGGTCGTCGCGCACGATCGCACAAATCTCAAGACCTATGTGCGCACCTACGGCGGACTTGAGGTGCAGATGGTCGATCTCAAGAAGATCGATTTTGCAAAGCCCGGCCTCCGCACGATCGACTTGAAGACCGATTTTGCGCCGACCGACATCACCGGAAACGCCGTACCGCTCGCGACGGGCAAGTGAAGCACTTTTCTCGTTGTTGACTACGCGACACAAAAACATTCGCCCCCGAGAGCGTCCGCTCACGGGGGCGAGTTGTTTCTTCGATGAGCCGTGCGCTTCAACGCACGCGTCGAGAGTGTGACTTAGCGGCGGCGGCGGCGGCCGGCGAGACCAGCGAGGCCGAGAAGCGCGATCGCACCTGGCGCAGGGACGGCCGAGTAGGTGAAGGTGCCGTTGTCGATGCGGGACGCGTCAGGTGCCGATGTACGCACCTTGACGAAGATCCCGCCGTTCGCGAGCGCTTACCCACCTTCGGCTCTTGTCCGCGCTTCTCCATGGTCTCGGCGGAGAGATAGATGGGCCAGGGCGATCCAGCACGAGAACGCTTGATTCCGTGCAGGAAAGTCGCAGAGATCGAATCGAACCGGCCGCGCGTGTCGACTGGTGTGAGGATGACGGCGGTCATCGTGGTGTGCGCAGCGAGACCGAAGATGCGCTCGTTCGCGATGGTCGCAGCGCGACGTGCACGGAGCATTGCGCTTGTTTCCCTTGCGGAGTCCAGTCCGCCGCACGCGGCCGCACGCAACAAGTCACGGTCGATCCGCGAGAGTCGAAGGAACGACTCGAGTGCCTTCGCTTCGGTTCGGAGCGCGTCGAGTTCACGTGCCGGGCAACCGGATCGAGCGGACGCCTGCAGGATCAGGTCCCATCCCTGCGCGCGCGGCAATGCGCGCAGCGTCGTGGCGGCGTCCGACGCATTCGCCAACGCGTAGACCTGCCAACCGAGCGAGCGCTTGAGCCCGAGTGCACGACCACAGGCGCGCGCTCCGCTTGAAAGTGGGAGCACCTTCTCAAGTGCGTCGTGCATCGCAAGCCGCAGTTTGGTCGTAGAGGTCGAGAGCGCTGCGAAAGTCGTTGCGAGATCGGTGTGTCGTTCGTGCACGGTCGAGTTCGTCCTTCACGCGCTTACGAGCGGAGCGAGAGTGCCTGCGCGTGACAGTCCGTGCGGCGCGTTTCCATCGGTTGTAACGGCTCGGCGGGATATGCACACGACGCGCACGTAGCCAAGGCGGGGAGGCGCGCGGCCGTCGACACTGGGGATGCGCGTCCATTTCTGCCGCTCATGGAAGCCTTACCACCGGTGCGGGTACACGGATTCGGCCGTTCTGCGACCGCGAGCCCGCAACGAGACCGCAACGAGACCGAAACGAGACCGAAACGAGACCGAAACGAGAGGACGGACTCGCCATGCGACGGGGATCGATCCAGTCCCTCGAGCAAGAGTCTCGAATGTGGATCACGAGTGTGGATCACGAGTGTGGATCACGAGTGTGGATCACGAGTGTGGATCACGAGTGTGGATCACGAGTGTGGATCACGAGTCGTTTCGTGTCCGCCACGGACACCTCGTGTTGTACGGCGTGCGAACCGCTGCATGATGGTCAAGTTCCATTCGGTTCCACAGGCGGCGCTCTCCCTCTTCGCGCCGCTGCACGATTCGTCCCTACTCAAGCGATAGCCCAGTGCATGTGCGCTGCGCATTGC
>JBEIJG010000005.1:0-25237 GCA_040380385.1 Phycisphaeraceae bacterium
ACTCAATCGCGGAACGTATGTCTCTTGCGCACTCGAAAGATACTCCCACGAAACTTCGTAGGGCGACTCGTTTGTGCCAGCGCCGCGCACGGTCCACGCATCATCAACGGAGATGTCGCCATCCGCGAGTTTGACGAAGCGACTCGGAAGGATCTCCGCGTGCACAATCGTCGGAATCTCCGGTGTGAACTCGCTGCCTGCAGCGATCTCTTCGGGTTTCGCCGCCGCAGGCTCAGGTGAAGGCTCCTTCGTGGTGGCCTCGCTGGCCGCTGGTCCCAAGGGGGCCGTGGTGGTCGTCGCGGGAGTTTCCACAGAAGCCGTCGCGATTGGCGCGGCATCTGCGTCCGTGGCGGACTTCGTCGCGGCTGTTGCCGAATCTGTCAGAGCTGTCGCAGAATCCGTTGGGTTGTCGGAGGCATCCCCGCTCGGCACACCAGACTTTGCGGCGAGCGCTGAGTCGAGATCGGGCGTGGAGGGAGGTGTTGTCGCGCCACTCGTCGACTTCTCGGTGGCCGTCGCAAGTTCCATCGCGCGTTCCATCACTCGTTCCGCGGACTCGATCATCGCCGAGTCATCCGGACGTCGTGTCGGCGCTGGTGGTTGGAACACCACCACAATGCCCGCGATAAGAAGCAGTGTGACGATGGTCCAAATGATCTTCATGCTTAACTCAAAGTTGGATTGGCGTAAGAGCGGCGTGAGAGCAGTGCGGGAGTCGCAAAAGATCAGCGAACGCTCAACGAGCGAAACAGTCGGTACGCGCGAGGTTAGCCGATCGGTCGGAGATTTCGCGCCACACTCGTGCGATACGCCTGAATGGACGGAACGATTCCGGCCAAGGCGGCGAGCAGCGTTGTTCCGAGCGCAACAAGTACGGCGCTTCTTGGATCGAGTTGCGGCGCAATCACGATGCCGTGCGCCTCGCGCAACCACGTTGTCGCCGAGAAGAGCACAACCGCGCACAACACGACTCCCGTCGCAGCGCCGATGAGGCCGACGAGTGTGCTCTCTGTCAGGACGAGCCAGAAAATACGCGCGCGGCTCGCGCCGAGAACGCGCAAGATCGCCACCTGTCGTCGGCGCTCGTTCATCGAATTCACCATGGAAAGGAGAATCGCGGCGCCTGAGGAAATGAGTGTGGCGATCGCCATGGCAACGAACAAGACATCGATACTCGAAACGATGTCGAAGAGTCGTTGCACCTCGTTGGCGGGAATCGCGACCGTGATCGAGCCATCGCGCCGGAGGCGGTCGTACTGCGAAACGAGCGCGGGTGGGGCGGCGGCTGGGTCGCGCGAGGGGAGTCGCATGAGTACACCCGTGACCACGCGATCCGTATCGGTGAGGTCGGCTGCGGTCACAGTCTTGTGCGTGCCTTCACGTTCGAATCGATCGTGCGCGTGGAGAATCCAACTCGACTCAAGATCGGAGAAGAGTGCCCGATCGTGCGGTGAACCCGTTGGCTCGAGAATGCCGACAACGGTGAACTCATATTCGTCATGGACGTGCGCGTGTTCATCAACACCTTCTCGCGACTTGCCCGATCCATGTGTCACGAGCAACTTTGCGCCCATGCGAAGGCCGGTTTCCCGCGCAACACTGTTCCCGAGCACGATTTCGAAGTTCCGTTCAAACGGACGACCTTCCGCAAACGTCCATGGTTCGCCTGAAACGGGCTCAAACTTCGTGAAGAAGTCGGGCGTCGTCGCAACAACGGGGAACGAGCGGTAGCTGTCGCCGACAGCCATCGGAATGAACATGCTCCACGGGAAGCTGCTGCGAATTTCTTCGAGTTTGGCTGCATCAATCGGAGCCTTCGGCGGATTCGCGTAGAAGATGCCGTTGAGCACGCTGACGAGCGGGCTGCCGTCGCGTGAAACCAACAGGTGCGCGTTGCCGGTGCCGCGTTCAAACGCCGACTGCCCGGCGTTTCGCAGCGAGAGAATCGCGAGGAGAAGCCCTGCAGAAATCGCAACGAGCGCGATGACGATCGATGTCGAAAGCGCACGAACGCGGAGGCTTCGAAGAACAATCGAGAGGTCACTCATCGGACACCTCCTGCGACGTGCGAAGTACCTGTTTCGCGCATTTGCTCGAGTCGTTCGCGGCGCGCGAAGTGCGATTCGAGCGCGGGATCATGCGAAACGACAAGCAGTGCCGCACCTTCATCGCGACACGCGTCTCGAAGAACACGAACTGCATTCAGAGCGTTTTCAGGGTCGAGCGACGCAGTGGGTTCGTCGGCCAACACGAGGGTCGGTCGACACGCAAGCGCACGCGCGATCGCAACGCGCTGCTGCTGTCCGACGGAAAGCTCTTCGGCCAACGCATCGAGGCGATCAAGCCCGAGTGAACGCAGCAGTGTTTCTGCGCGCGTCGCAGCGTCGGCTTTCGGAAGGTCACTCATCAACAGCGCAATGAGGACGTTCTCGCGTGCGGTGAATCCATGCAGCAGATTGAATGTTTGAAAGACCATGCCGATCGAGCGGCCGCGAAATCGATCTCGCTGTGCGCCGCGCAATGCATGGATATCCGTGCCGCCAACGCGAATCGATCCCGTCGTTGGATCGAGCAATCCTGCGATCAACTGGAGCAGCGTGCTCTTGCCGCAGCCAGAACGTCCGACGAGGAGAAGCTCTTCGCCGCGGGCGAGGATCAAACTCGGCAGGCTCAGTTCGAAGCCGCTTGGATACCGGAACCCAAGCGTGTTGATTTCAAGTGCCGAGGCGGCATTTGGAGGGGGAGTGGAGGCGCTCATCTGGATTTCGAGCCTTGAGACATAGGGCCTTGAAACATCGGGGCGATTGGCTTCAGTTGTGAGGGACTGCGTGATCGGCACGGCGGCTTTGAGAGTCCAAAGTGCGAATTGCGGGCGCTTACTGTAGCCAATCTGCGAACTGCCCCGCGCGGGCAACGTAGGGGTGCTGCTGCACATGCGGGGGCATCGTGCGGCACTGGACGGAACGCATGGAACGCGATGATTTCGGAGAGTCGACCGAACGACGTGCACGGGAACCTCGAGAATCCTCAGGCGATCCGCTCCGCGAAAGCAGCGGCCCAAACGATCGCCCGCTTGAGAAGCGGGAGCCGCCGCTCGATGTGGGTTCGATGCCGTCCCGCAGCGTTTTCGATCCACTCGCGGGAATGCCAGGAAACAGCGAGGGCAATCGAGGGCCCTTTGGAGCCGCGAGCATCTCTCTTCTTTTGGACCTGCTTGTCGAGCGAACCCGTGCGCAAGCATGGAGTGTTGAGCGGCAGCGTGCGCACGCTCGAGCGTTGCTTCACCTCTCGCGCGAGTATTGGTTTTCCGAAGAAGAGTCTGCCGTGCTTTGCGCCTTTCTTGGTTGACGCGCAATCGCGGGTCAACGGTGGATAGGCGCGGATAGGCGTGGCGTGGTTACGCTACGCGCGGATGCGACGAGGCTTGACTCAAACGGACGGGTATCTGGACGGCTCGCTCGGAGGCATCGCGTGCGTTGCGTTGGCCTGCATCGCGTCGGTTGCCTGTAGTTTGAGCGTCGGCTGCGCATCGAGCGGTCGACTTGGGGCCGAAGAGCGCGAACAAAACGCGTCGGTAGCGTCGAACGCTTCTGTCACAACGAAAGCGGCAGACACTCGTGCACTCGTTGAAGCGCTCGAAGAACTCGCTGCCCCGTGGCGAGATGCTTCCGGCGGACTCTCACTGGTTCATGAAGGTCATTCGGCAGCACCGCTGAGACTTGTTGCGCTGATCCAAGCGTTGAACCAAGATCCGTCGCGTCCGCAGAACTACGGCGAAGCGACATCGCAGGATTGCTCGTGGCGCGCGGAATATCGATTGGAGCCGCGAACGAAGCATCGCGCTGGTGATGATGATTCGTTCGGTGCTCAGTTTGATGCCGACGCGCGCATGGTCATGGTCGAGGAGCGGGGGCTTCGGCGGTCGATCGGTGGACAGGTGTCGGTCGTGCGGAAGTTTCTCGTCCGTGGGCTCGCGAGCGGTCGAGCTCTCACGCTCGATGTGCCGCTTGAAGCGGCAAACGGCGATCGACTTCATCTCTTCGTGCATGGTGCGGAGGTGAAGCCAGAGTTCGGCGCGACGCATGTGTTGGTTGAACTCGCGCGTGACGAAGCGACTTCGATTGAACTTCGTCTCATCGATCCCGCGCCGCGTTGAACGTCGCTGACAATCTCAAAACGAACACGACCAGACCCTGTGGTCTGGTCGCATTCTGGATCGGCCCTAAGTTCTCGAGCGAGGTGTCCCTTTCCCTGTCCCTCGTGAGAACGATGCGGAGACTTGCCCCTCTTGCGAATTCTCCGCTCTCTCAAAATCCGCCGCGGCTCTGGAGACGCGGTTTCCCGCAGTCATCCATCGTCCGAGTCGTCGGCGGGGACCCGACGTGTGATTCACTCCCAACCGTTCGCGCCGAAGTCAGGACGCTCTTCGTCCGTGCGCTCTTCGGGGCGTTGGTTCCGCTCGCGCTCACGATTCGATTGCTCGATCATGCGACGGAGGTACGCGTTCTCGCGGCGAGTCGCCTCGAGGTCAAAGACGAGGTACTTCACGCTGAGGCGCAGGTAATCGAGCGCATCTTGGAGTTCGTTGACCGAGCTCTGCACGCGTTCGCGGCGAGCCGTTGCACTGTCGGCAGCCTCAACGGCGGCTGGTGCTTGGTTCGCGGGCATTTCGCGGATGCGCTCAAGAATCTGGTTCATCTTCTCTTGGAAGTTGATCTCGTCCATGTGTCATTCTCCTCTTTGGTTGTGCGCTCTTCGTCGCGGGATACGCGACGGAAGAGACATTGCAACGACCGTGCCAACGCGGAGTCTGAATCGATGGGAGATGCGGCATGCACCACGGCGCGCGTTCTTTTCGGGCTTGCCGACATGGGTGTTGCAAGCGGAGGTCAACGCGTGCGGCTTGATGCAACGATGGGGCAATCGTGATGGAGCCGTGTTGCAGCCGTGCAACAGTGATGCAACAGCCGCGTCACAGTCGCGCACCACGATCGAAGCGCGTGGCTTGTGGAGCGGGCGACAGCTGCGTGACAACGCCAGCGTGACGCGTGGCAACAGTCGACGGCCATCGACGGCGTACGGCCTACGTTGGTGCCAGATGGTGCTCGATGGTGCCAGAAGGGGCTACGTGGTGCCGGAAGGGGCGTACAAACAGGCGGTCACATGTGTGACTGCCCGCCGCTGCAACGCGCGCCCTGATTAGCGGTTTCGATCGAAGCGCCGCAGGGTCGCGAGCGCCGCCTCGGGCGCGCCCGCGAGCAATGGCTGCACGTCGACGCGACGTCGACGGAAGTCGCCCACGAGTCGATGCAGGGCGACGTCACGGTCGCGCGACCATTCCTTGTAGAAGGCTTCGAGTTCGATGCGCGTGAAGCGAGAGAGCGGGTCATCGAGGCCGGATTGCGCGACCGCCCAGTCGATCAACTTGGCGGTACCGTCGAATCGGTAGAGCCCGAGCAGGTTCTTGAGTCGCCGTTCGGGGGTTAGGAACGGGTCGGTCGCGTCCGGTGGAAGTTCGGACATCGCTTGTTCGGGACGCTTCTTCGCGATCTGTCCGAGCCAGCCGCCTTCCGAGGCGATTTCACGCGCAGCGAACGTGTGTTCAGCAGCGCCGGTTCCCTCGATGATCTCAAGATCGGCGCCGCTTGCGAGCAGCGTCTTGAGTCCAACTGCGCCAAACTTAATCCACAAGCGCTGGTCGCGCACGGAGCCGCGGGTCAGTGACTCGACGCGCGAAATCGTTCCCGCTCCCCACTCCGGGCGTTGGCGGTGGCGAACCTGCATTCCTTGCGTGTACATCGTGGGGGTCAGCATGTCGGTCTGATCTCTTGTCCAAATCTCTCGCGGACGTTTCGAGTTCGTCACGCGCATCTATCCTTCGTTTCCGCCACTCAGTCCGTCACTTGCGGCCCGTGTGCTTTTGCAACTGAGGCGAGCATCGCGGGCTACTGCAGCGCATCTCACTCAAACTGCGACTACTCCAAATCTGGCAAAGCCTTGCGAAACCGTTTGGGATAGCTCGGAGTCATCAGAGATAGGAGATACGTCAACAACTTCTGATGCGTCTGATTTGCGGAGCTTCGGCTGTTTCGTCTTTCGAACTCGAACGGTTCCAACTTCAGAGACGCATCGGCAATCAATGACCTCATGCAGAGGTGCCAAGCAAAGGCCTTCGTGCGGAGCGACCGCTGCGCAACCTCCCAACTTCAGCGCTCACAACTTCAGCGCTCACAACTTCACAGTGCAGAGCTTCGCAATTTCAGAACTGATGAAGTGACCGCGCATTGCGATCAACGAGTCAAGTTGAAGAAGGTCACCAACAAGAACTGTCTTGACCGAACTCGCGACCGAATCCAGGTTGGAGACTCCGTGCCGAAAGCGCACAAAGCCACCAACGTTCCGGGTCGTTTCCGCTCAAGACGTCGAATTGATTGATGAAAGTGTAGCACAAACGGCTCGGCTGCAAGGGGATGCGCATGAATTTCTCCCTCTTCGCGGAATGATGCTGCGCCGAAGGGTCGTCGCCACGTGGCCTCGCGCGTCGTCGGTTGGAACCGAGGCGAATCGCATCTGCGTCCTCAGCGCCGCGTTCGTTAGGCTATGCGGATGCCACCGCCAAACACGCTCCGTCTCGCATTTCTCGGCGATATCAACGGGGCTCCCGGTCGTATGGCGCTTGATCAACAATTGCCGGTGCTTCGAGAGCGCTTCAAGCCTGATCGCATCGTCGCGAATGCGGAGAACGCACGAAACGGTTCGGGGCTGACGCCGGAGTTGTTTGACCAGTTTCGACGACTCGGAATCGATGCCTGCACGCTCGGTGATCACGCGTTCCGCGAGCACAAGATTCTCCCGTACCTCGATGACCCAACCAAGACTGTTTCTCGGCCCGCCAATCTTTCCGCGCGAACGCCAGGAAAGCGCGTGATTCGTATTCCCGCCGACGAGCGTTGTCCGCGCGAACTCTTCGTCATCACGTTGCTCGGCCGCATTCACATCGGTTCCGTGCAGGCGAATGATCCGTTCGAATGCGCCGATGAATTGCTTGCGGCGATGCCTGAGCGAAATCCCATCGTGCTCGTCGAAGCGCACATGGAAGTCACAAGTGAAAAGGCGGCACTTGCGCATCATCTTGATGGACGCGTGGCGGCAGTGCTTGGAACGCATACGCATGTTCCGACCGCCGATGAGCGCATTCTTCGCGGTGGAACAGCGTTTCAGACCGATGTCGGAATGACCGGGCCGCACGACAGTGTGATTGGACGTCGCACGGAAGCGGTACTCAAGCACTTCACAACCGGCGTGCATGTGCCGTTCGATATGGGGTCCGGCGGTGAAGCCGTGCAGGGTGCGCTTGTCGAGATTGACCTTGCCTCGGGGCGCGCGCGTTCGATAGAACGGATCAATCTTCCGGCGCGTGTTCCGCAGCGGACGTGAGCTTTGGATGTGGTTCTCGAACATGAACCTCGAACATGAACCTCGAACATGAACCTCGAACATGAACCTCGAACATGAACCTCGAACATGAACATGAACATGAACTTCGAACGGGCGCTCGCGTTTCCCAACTGCGAAGCGCACTTCGAGCTGCGTACTTCGCGACCTCCTTGCCGTTGAGGTTTACGCGCCGAATCCGCCGCCGCCCGGGGTCTCAACGGTGAACCGATCTCCTGGCGCGCAATGGATTGAGAAAGTCGACTCCATGCGAACGCGCGCTTCATCATCGCGCTCAAGATATTGATCGCCGCACGCGCCGCTCGCGCCACGTTCCATTCCTTGCGGCGCGAAGTTGCGTCGCGAACCGAAGAACGAAAGGGTGACGTCCTCGCGGAATTCATACGTGCGCACGATGCCGTCGCCCCCGCGGTGCATTCCGCTGCCACCGGAGTTTTGACGCCGCATGAAACGACGGAGCACAACGGGTGCGCGACGCTCGAGGACATCGATGTCGGTCAGTCGTGTGTTCGACATATGCACATGAACCGCGCTCGCTCCATCGGTCGTCGGTCCTGCGCCTGCGCCGCCACCGAGCGTTTCATAAACCGTGAAGCGATCATTTCCGAAGAGCACGTTGTTCATCGTGCTCTGACTTTCGGCAGCCAAGCCAAGTGCTGCAAGCAGCGCCGCGACCACGGACTGACTCGTTTCGACATTTCCCGCGACGACGGGCGGGCATCGCGCAGGATCAGCTTCGAACGGCGGATGCAGCATGCCGGACGGACTCTTCAGTTGCACGGACCGCAAGAGCCCCTCATTCATCGGAATCGGCTCATCGATGAAGAGGCGAAGTGCGTAGAGCGTTGCGGCGCGCGTCACCGCAAGTGGTGCATTGAAATTCGCCGCGTGAACGCCAGCAGAACCCGCGAATGAAATCGAAAGTGAGGGGCCACTCGCCGTGTCGCACCGCTCGAGAGATACAGAGATTGGCGAGCCATCGTCGAGCATGCGCGTCGCAGTACGCGGCGCGAAGTCCATCTTCGAAATCGCGCGACGCATCGCGAAATCAGCACGTGCGAGCTCGCTCTCGCAGCGCTCTAGGAAAGAGTCGCCAAGTTCGCGCGCGAGTGCCGCGACATGCTGGATGCCGTAACGCGTCGCCGCGATCTGCGCCTCGAGATCTGCGATATTCTCATCGGGGTTGCGCGATGGATTTGGCCCCGTTGCAAAACGCGCACGAACGGTCTCGCGATCGAAATCACCGCGTGAAACCGCGAGGAATGGCGCGAGCACCACACCTTCTTCGGCGAGTGAGCGCGCATCGGGCGGGAATGAGCCTGGCCGCGTGCCGCCGATCTCAGCGTGGTGTGCGCGAACCGCAACGTACGCCACACGCTCTCCGTCGATGAAGACGGGCGCAACAGTGGTGACATCGGGAAGGTGCGAGCCACCGAACGCTGGATGGTTCGTCACGGCGATGTCGCCTTCGGCGAGTGGAAGCGTTTGCGCAACGAGGCGCGTACAAATGCCGAGTGCGCCGAGATGGACTGGCAAGTGCGGCGCGTTTTGAACGAGCGTTCCATCGCGATCGAGAATGGCGCAGGAGAAATCAAGCCGATCGCGGATGTTCGGGCTCAGTGCTGTCCGTTCAAGGACATTGCCCATCGCGATGGCAATCGACTCGATACGCGCTGCGAAGATTTCTTGTTCCGCTTGGCTTGTTCGCGGAGTCTGCGGCGAAACGCGTTCTGCGAAGAAGTCGCCTGACACATGCTTGTACGCACGCCACGATCGATCAAGAATCACCGTTTCACCTGCATCGGTGATGATTGCGGGTCCTCGCACCGTCATGCCGATGGCGATTGCATCACGGTGCAAGACTTGCGATTGAACGAGTTCGCCCTCGGAGCGCATGGGGAGAGTCTGCGCGTCGGTGTTCGCATTTGCGTGGGACGTTGCGACTGGAGATATCTGAACAGCGTCTCGCAATGCAGCGCTCGTACTTGACTGCGCACGCATGCAAACTTCGACCGAAACGACTTCAATTTGCCGTGCTGGAGGCTCGTATCCAAAGAGTACGCGAAACTGTTCGGCAAACGACTCGCGCATCGCCTCGGGCGTCGCACAGGGGACAGTGATTGTGGATTCTTGCCCCGTGAGTCGTAAGAGCACACGCACCGTCGATGTGAGGTGCTCGTGGAATCCATCGTGTTGAAGCGCAAGTCGTGCCTCCGCCTGCGCATCCTCGACGACGGAAGCGAGCGCGTTTGAAATGCCATCCAGCGGTTTCAAAAGCGTACGCGTCACAAATCTCGCGGGTGTCGCGGCGAAAACACCTTCAGCGCAGAGAAACCCGGCAAATCGGGGGAAAATGATGTGATCAAGATGAAGGCGATCTGCAATCGCGCAGGCATGTTGTCCGCCTGCGCCACCGAACGCGATGAGCGCGTGTCCCTTCGGATCGACGCCATCTCGCACACAGAGCGTCTCAATCGCAAGTGCCATCCGCGCGTTCGCGATATCAAGGAGTGCGTCGATGGTCGAAGTTGGATCGAGTCCGCGCTGCTGCGAGAGTACAGCGAGTGCACGTTCTGCTTGATGTCGATCGAGGCTCATCGCTCCTGCACCGGTCGCCATGCGGCCCGCGAGGAGATTGACATCGGTGACGGTCAACGGACCTCCGCGACCGTAGCACGCGGGCCCCGGATTCGCGCCAGCACTTGCAGGTCCGACTTCGAGAATGCCATCGCGGACTCGGCAAATGGAACCGCCTCCAGCGGCGACGCTGTCGACCGCAACGCTTGGCGCAGCGACCGTCATGCCGTCGAGACGCGACTCCGTTCGCTGCGCGACTTCGCCTTCGTGGACGCGTGAAACATCCGAACTCGTGCCGCCCATGTCAAAGCCCACGGCTCGCCGCAGCCCGTGGCGCTCAGCGATGACTGCAACAGAGCGCGCTCCACCTGCAGGACCCGAATAGAGCGTGTCGCGCGCAAGAAATCGGCTGCTCGGTTGAAGGACGCCGGCACTGGTGAAGAGAAAGCTGTTGGAGTTTTCGGAATTGACGCTCTGGGTCGCATCGTGGACGAAGCTCAAGAGCACGGGTTCAATGCGGGCGTGTACGCAAGCGGTTTCTGTGCGCGTCAAAAGTCGCGGATGAGGAGCGATGTCTCGCGCTGAAATCGCAGCGAATCCGTGTTCCCGCAGATTTTCCGTGACTTCACGCTCGCGCTCATTGGTCAGCGCGTGTGCGAGCGACACAACAAACTTCTCACAGCCTTTCGCGAGGAGTGCTTCTGCAGCTTCACACTGTGCCGCGACTGAAGAGGCAAGATCGATCGTTCCCTGCGCGAGTGAACGTTCGTGCCAGTCTTGGACCGCATGCGCGACTTGCCGCGTGCGTACCGGAACGCGCGCGAACAGAGCCTCGCGCGTTTGATCGCCGATTTCGACGACGCCAGTCAAGCCGTCCGAGACGAGCACGCCGACGCGCGCGCCGCGACCCTCAAGAAGTGCATTGGTGCCACGCGTCGTGGAGAGGCGAACTTCGATCGGTGGAAGTGGCTCGTCGAGCGGAGTCTTCGTGACGAGGTGAAGGCCAAGTCTTGCGGCGTCAATCGACGCGATGCGGCGGACAAATCGCAGGGGGCGTCCGATGCGATTCGAGAGCATCGCTCCCGCAGAGGGTGCGAAGCGTACGCGGTTGCCGCGTTGAGTCAGAACGCAGGTTTGTTGACCGAGCGCCTTTCGCGCTGCGTTTCGATGGTCGATTTCATCGCCACGGAAGCGAGCATCGACAGATACCGGCTCGAATGATCCGTCCTGCGTGCCTTCGCCGGGCTCGCATTCGATCGTCCAACCGATGAGTACGTCGTCGGGTAAGTCGAGCCCAGCGGCAGGGGCGATGACGACTTCGACCAACTCTTGGTTCTTCTCGACGACGCGATGGACCGAGGTCAACGTCGCAAGAATGGTTCCGTCCGATGGAACTTTGATCCGGCGCATCTCGCCATACGGTGTTCGAGCTACGACATCGGTGAAGGTTCCACCAGTATCGAGCGCGACAATCCAGCGTGAAGTCGGCTGTGTGAAAGGATGTTCGCTCTTGTCGCTCACGGTCGGGTATTCTGACCGGATGAGCCCTCTTCGTGCGGCCACCTTTTTCGCGGGTGCGCTCTCATTCCTTTCCGCCTGCGGCGATGCCTCGTCGAGCCAAACGTCGAGCCAAACGTCGAGCCAAACGTCGAGCCAAGCCTCGAGCCAAACTTCGAATGCGCCGAGCGTGGACGCAACGAATACCTCCGCGCAGGTTGCCTCGCCCGCACCTCGTGGCGAGAGCTCGGGCGAACAAACAGCAGGGCGCTCCGCGGATACAGCCGTGGTGCCCGCTGAACTCGGGCCGGTGCATCAATTGGTTGTTCGTGATCTCGATGGCAACGAGTTTCCGCTCTCACGACTTGCCGGTCGGCCGATGATCATCGAGATCTGGGCGACGTGGTGCGGACCCTGTCGAAAAAACCGAGCGACTGTGCACGAGTTGCTTCCGACGATGCCGAAGCGACTGGCGATCGTTGGGATCTCGGTCGACACCGGTGCAAACCTCGTGAAAGGGTTTCTGAAGTCGAATCCGGCAAACGAATTTGAGTTGATGGCGACGCCAGAGTTCATGGAGTTCGTCAGCGCGCGCAATCCATCGCCGTCGATACCGAAAACGATGTACGTCGATTCGAAAGGTCGTGTGGCGGATCTTTCCGAAGGAACGCAAAGTGCGAAGTGGCTCGCCGCGATGGCGAAAAACCTGCGGTAGCCGATGCACGACGAAGAAACACAAACTCGATCTGGTCGTGCGGAGGGAGTGCCTCATCGCAACCACGGAACCGGTGCCGATTCAGGTGCAGGCGGTTTCGTGCGTGATTCAGGCGCGGCGAGCGAGAGACGTGTCGAACGTCGCGTAAGTCCACTCGCATTCGTGATCACCGATCTCGCGTATTTTCTGGCCGGGTTGATCACTTCACCGCTGTGGTTCATCCGTATGTGGTGGACCGGAAAGCTGCGCACCGATTGGAAAGCGCGCTTCGGTGAAGGCGTGGTTCATCCGCGCACAGAGCGGCCACGCGTACTCATTCACGGTGTCTCTGTCGGTGAAGTGAATGCGGTGCGCGGCTTGATCACACGGCTTGCGAAAGATCGTTTGCGGCCGGAGATTTTCGTCAGTTCGACCACTGATACGGGCTTCAAGCGCGCCGAGTCCCTCTTTGCAAAGTCGCATCAAGTGATGCGAACGCCGTTCGATTTCACGTTCGCGATGCGCCACTGGCTCGATCGCGTGCAGCCTGACGTGATTGTGCTCGTGGAGCTCGAACTTTGGCCGAATATGACGCGATTGGCGGAAATGCGCGGCATTCCTGTCGTTGTGGTGAATGGCCGATTGAGTGACCGCTCGATTCGTCGCTATCGCCGCGTGGAGCGCTTCGTGCGCGGAATGTTCGAACGTGCGACGATTGTCCTTGCGCAGAATCGCGCGTCTGCGGATCGGTTCGCAGAACTCGGCGCACCCGAAGTGCTCGTGACGGGAAACATGAAGTGGGACTCGGTTGAGATCGAAGATGAGGTACCAGGGAGCAGTCAACTCCGCGAAGAACTCGGAGTTCCACGAGGCGCACCACTCATCGTTGCTGGGAGTACAGAGCCGGGCGAAGAAGTGCTCTTGCGCGATGCTCTGCCCGACGGTGCGCGACTTCTCATCGCACCGCGGAAGCCAGAGTGGTTCGACGGTGTTTGCGCAAACCTCCCCGGTTGTGTGCGTCGCTCGCGCAAAGAGAAAGGCAACCCAGACACGCGTTACTTCGTGCTTGACACTATCGGGGAACTGCGCATGGCATACGCGCTCGCCGACGTTGTCGTCATGGGGCGTAGTTTCGGCAAGCTCTATGGGAGTGATCCGATTGAACCAGCAAGCCTCGGTAAGCCGGTTGTGATTGGTCCTCGCGTGGCGGACTTCCGCGACGTCGTTGAATCGTTCGTAAAGCACGGCGGAATCGTGCAAGTCGACGCGAGCGCATTGAAGGCCACGCTAGCGGAACTTGTCGGGGATCCACGAAAACGTGCTGAGATCGCGTTCCGTGGGCGCGAGACGATTCGGCGTGAACAAGGCGGGACCTCGCGCACAAGTGAAGTACTTCTTGCCCTCCTCGCGACGCGTGCCTGATATCTTCGCGGGATGTCCGACGCTGAATCTCGAACGAATGCTTCTGTCGCCGCGTGCTTTGAAGAACTCGCCGTTCTGTCGGAGATTCTCGGTGCGAACGTTTTCAAAGTGAACGCCTTTCGTCGTGCCGCGCGCGCGGTCGAAGGTCTCGCGTCCGAAGCGTGCGGGATGGAAGTCGCAGCACTGAAAGAAATCGAGGGGCTCGGTGCTTCGACCGCAGCGAAGATCCACGAATTCGCGACGTCGGGCACGATGAGTGAACTCGAAGAGTTGCGTTCTCAAGTTCCAGCCGGACTCAAAGAAGTCCTCGCCATTCAGGGGATAGGGCCGAAAACGGCACGTGCCATGTGGACGGAACTTGGCGTCGTCGATCTTGCCACGCTGAAGACGGCGATTGAATCGGGAAAAGTTGCGGCTCTTCCCCGCATGGGTGAGAAGTCGATCGCGAAGATGAAAGAGGCGATCGCCTTCGCCGAGACCGCGCGTGGCCGCATTCGTATCGGCGAAGCGATGCCGCTCGCAGACGCACTTGTGAGAGAACTCGGGAAAATTGCGGGAGTGCAACGCATCGCGTTTGCGGGAAGTTTGCGCCGAGGCCGCGAAACCATCGGTGATCTCGACATTCTGGCGAGCGCGAGCGACCCTCAGAAACTCATGGATGCGTTTTGCAGTCGCTCTGACGTCGCACGAGTGCTTGGGCACGGCGAAACGAAGTCGAGCGTGCTGACGAAATCAGGTGTGCAAGTGGATCTGCGTGTGGTGCCGCTTGATTGCTTCGGTGCTGCACTCATGTATTTCACGGGCAGCAAAGACCACAACATTCGCATGCGGGAACGCGCGATCGCGCAGGGCATGCGGCTCAACGAATACGGACTCTTTCGTGAAGGCCAGAGTGGTGAGGTGCCTGAGGGTGCTACGCCTGTTGCCGCTGCAAGTGAGGAAGCGGTGTACGCGGCGCTTGGGCTTGATTGGATTCCACCGACCGCGCGCGAGGATCGAGGCGAACTCGAGCGATTTCTCCTCGGTGGTCAATCTACGCGCGTGATTGAGGCAACAGATATTCGCGCGGAACTGCACTGCCACACGCGTGCGTCTGACGGTGCGATGACAATCGATGAGATTGTCGCCGAAGCGGAACGGCGCGGTTTTCACACCATCGCGATTACAGATCACTCGAAGAGCCAGTTTCAAGCGAACGGCTTGGATGAAACGCGTTTGCGCGCGCATATCCAGGCGATTCACGCGGCGCGGGCGCGATTTCCGAAGATGCAGATTTGGGCTGGAAGCGAAGTCGACATCCTCTCCGATGGCTCACTTGACTACGCGGATGACTTGCTCGCCGAACTCGATTGGGTTGTCGCGAGCCCGCACGCTGCGTTGAAGCAGGAGCCGCGCGTTGCGACCGAGCGACTTTTGAAGGCCATTCAGCATCCGTTGGTGCATGTCATTGGACATCCGACGGGTCGCATCGTGCACGGACGACCAGGGCTTGAACCAGCAATGAACGAGCTCTATGCCGCCGCGAAGGAACACGGGACGGCGCTCGAACTGAATAGTCATCACATGCGCCTCGATCTTCGTGATGTGCACGTGCGTGCAGCAGCAGAGGCGGGATGCATGCTTGCGATCGACTGCGATGTTCATGCGATCGAGGATTTCGAGGAGTTGCGCTACGGCATTCTGACGGCGCAACGCGGGCTACTCCCTGTGGCCCAGTGCCTCAACGCGCTGGATGCAAAGTCACTCGACGCGTGGCGGCGGAAGAAGCGAGTCTGAGCGACGTTGGTTGTTCCCCGCAGATCGAGCGCGACCGGGCACATTGAACAATATCAACGGCGGACGCAGCGCCTCCGCTCGCGTCGTCTACCCACAGCGATCAGCCGATCTTGATCACCCGACATCCCCGAGTCCGAGCGCCTCGCCGTAGGTGGAGAGCACGCGGCGTCGGAGTAGGCGTTCGTCGTCGGCCGCGAGGAGTGGGCTTCTTGTGATCCAATCGCTCGCGTCGCGTCGGGCGCGTTCGAGAAGACCGAGATCTCGCGAGAGATCCGCGACTTTGAATGGTGGCAAGCCGCTCTGTTTCGCGCCGAAAAGTTCACCGGGCCCGCGGATCGCGAGGTCGAGTTCTGAAATGCGGAAGCCGTCGTCCGACTGTTTGATCGCTTCGAGTCGCGCGCGTCCATCATCGGTCGTCGCGTCGGCGATGAGTACGCACACGCCACCTTTGGGTCCACGCCCAACGCGTCCACGCAATTGGTGAAGTTGTGCGAGTCCGAATCGATCGGCGTGTTCGATCACCATCACGGTGGCATTCGGGACATCGACACCGACTTCGATGACAACCGTCGCGACAAGTGCATCAATCTCGCCCGCGCGGAATCGATCCATCACGGCATCGCGCTCCGCAGGTTTCATGCGGCCGTGCATCGCGGCGAGTCTTGCGCCTGCGAGTACGCCAGACGAAAGCGCATCAAGATGACTCGCCACATCTTTCAAACCAAGATCTGATTCCTCGACTGCGGGAACCACGATGAACGCTTGCTCGCCACGGTCAATACGTTCTTTCACGAAGTGATACGCATCAGTCGACCGCGACGTCGGCAGCACGCGCGTATGGACCGGCGCGCGATCTTTGGGACGATGACGAATCGTCGACACATCGAGGTCGCCGTACACCGTCAGTGACAACGTGCGCGGAATCGGTGTCGCGGTCATCACGAGCATGTGCGGCGTCTGGCCGCTCGGCGCTTTTCCGCGTAGTTCGGCGCGTTGTGCAACACCGAAGCGGTGCTGTTCGTCGACCACCGCGAGCGCAAGCGCGTGAAATCGCACGTCGCCCGTGAGAAGCGCGTGCGTACCGATCACGATGTCGAGTTGCCCGAGTTCTGCCATATCGCGAACGAGCGCACGCTCGCCCGCAGGTAGGCTGCCGGTGAGAAGACCGACTTTCACCGAGGTTCCTGCGAGAAACCGCGAAATCGACGCGAAGTGTTGTTCAGCCAGCAACTCGGTCGGCGCCATGAGCGCTGCTTGATGCCGATTGGTGACAGCGACGAGCATCGCGGCGAGCGCCACCGCGGTCTTTCCTGCGCCGACATCGCCTTGAAGCAGGCGATTCATCGGTTGCGTATCGGCGAGATCCTTCGCAATCTCGCGGAACGTGCCAAGTTGATCGGGCGTGAACGCGAAGGGAAACCGCGCGAGGATTTCACTTTCAACTTTTGCACCGATTGGTAGCGCGGGGGCGCCTTGTGCAGCACGCATCCGACGTTTGATCGCAACGGCAAGTTGCAGAACGAGTAACTCGTCGTACGCAAGCCGCGTGCGCGCAGCGGCGAATGCAGCCTCATCGGCGGGGGCATGCATATCGTGATACGCACCGTATGTCCCCGTAAGTCCGACGAGACCGCGTTCTTCGAGATAGGTCGACGGAAGAAGTTCAGGAATCGCGGCGCACGCGCGATCAAGCACTTTGAGCACCGTGTCTTCGATCGTGCGAGAGGGCAACGCTTCACTCGACGGATACACCGCGCGCATTCGATCGCCTCGTGCGGGGGTTGCGGTGCCGGCAACGACTTCACTCCACTTTGGATTGACAAACTCAAGGTAGCCGCGTTCGAGCTTCGCCTTTCCTTCGACGATGCCTTGGCGACCTGGATGAAGTTTCCCGCGCATCCACGGCATATTGAAGAAGACAAGTCGCGCGGTTCCGGTCCCATCTTCAAGCGTTGCTTCGAGACGCGGGCGCTTTCCAAACGCTGGACGCACCGCTGCGAGTGTGCCGCGAATCGCGAGGTTCGCCGATTGTTCTTCGATTCTCTTCGCGGTGAGCGCCGCGCGATGCGATTCAATCGTGTCTTCGCCGTGTTCGGCTTCCACGCGGAACGGAAAGTGTCGAATGAGATCTGCGACCGTGCGAATGCCAAGATCGGCGAATGCTCGACGCCGCGCATCGCTCACGCCCGGCAACGTGTCGATCGGCTGCGCGAGAATGTCCTTTGTCGAATCAGCCACTCGGGCGTCCAAATATTCAAGTTGTGGCGGTGTGATCGCGCAACGCGTCGTTGAGGCACTGCGCCCAAAGCACTGCGCCCAAAGCACTACGCCCAAGGCACTGCGCTCTCCTGCGTGACGAAACCGAGCGCGAAGGTAGCATACGGCTCCGTGAAGCGTCCGTCCTTCGATCCAAACCGCGCCAAAGGAAGCCTCTTCGAAGGCAGCCTGTTTGATCCCACGCCTGTCGCGCGGCCTTCGACGAATCCATCTCAAGAACGTGCCGCGACGCAGTTCCCTGCAGAGGCCGTCGAGGGTGAAACGCGCGGCGAAACGCGCGGTGAAACACGCGGTGAAATCATGCGCGGTGCACAAGCGTCAACGCGTGACTTCGTCGAAGAGTCGCCAAAGTCGGCCGCGCCTGCAGTTGCCCATCGGATCCCCGAAGTTTCTGTCTCAGCCTTCAACGAACTCGTCGCGCGCACACTCGAAGATTCGATGCGCGGACAGTTTCGCGTCGTCGGTGAAATCGCGAATCTTTCGCGTAAAGGACATTGGTACTTCTCGATCAAGGATGCTCGCGCGGTGCTGCCGTGTGTGATGTGGCAGTCCGACGCGGCGCGCGTGGCCTTCACGCCGAAAGAGGGCGATGCAGTTGTTGTCACGGGCAAGATCGGGCACTACGCGCCCCAAGGGAAAACGCAGCTTTACGCGACGAAAATCGAACCTCAAGGCGTGGGCGCGCTCGAACTCGAGTTCCAGCGGCTTGTGAAGGAACTGCGCGAGAAAGGTTACTTCGCCGAAGAGCGAAAGAAGCCGTTGCCTCCGAATCCGCGTCGCGTCGTGGTGGTGACAAGTGCTTCCGGCGCTGCGTTGCAGGATGTTCTGAAGACGGCGCGTGAGCGTCGCGCGGGTGTTGAGTTTCTCGTGATCGATGTTCGCGTCCAAGGTGATGGTGCGGCGGCAGAAGTCGCACGTGCACTGCGCGCGATCGATCGATTTGCTGCCACGCTTGCGATTGACGCGGTGATCGTGACGCGTGGCGGTGGGTCGCGCGAAGATCTCTGGGCGTTCAACGATCGAGCTGTCGCCGATGCGGCCTACGCGCTGCGTGTTCCGCTTGTGGCAGCGATCGGACACGAAATCGATACGAGCATCATTGAATTGGTGGCGGATCGCCGCGCGAGTACGCCGACGCAGGCCGTGATGCACTTGCTGCCCGATACCGCCGCGTTGATCGAGCGCGTCGATCGAGCCGGACGCGATCTGCGGAATGCCATGCGCTGGGCGCTTCAATCGCGCCGTGAGTCCACGGCGCGACTCGCACGATTCCATGAGCAAGCGTCACCCGCGTTACGGATCGCGCGAACGCGAGCGTTGATCGAGCGTTTTTCGGTACAGCTTCGCGTGGCGATATCGAATCGCGTGCGCTTTGAGCAGCGTGCCGTGGACGTGCTGGGTGCGAGGCTCGCCGCGCAGGCTCCAGCCGCACGCGCAGCAGCGGCGCGTGCAGCGATCGCGGTGCTTGGTCCGCGGATGGAGCGCGCGGTTCGTGGGCGGTTCAACGCGGAACGACTGTCGCTTTTGAATCTCGAGAAACGATTGCGTTCGGCGGGACCCGAAGAGACGCTCGCGCGCGGCTACTCCATCGTGACGACGTCCGCGGGAGCGCTCGTGCGATCGACGCGTGATGTGCGCGTCGGTGATTCGCTCTCGATTGTCGTCTCTGATGGCGTGGTGGGCGCACGCGTTGCACCGGCGTCAGAGCCGCGACAGGACCAGCCGTCGGAGGGGATCGCGCCGAAGCCGTCGCAGGATCGTGCTGTCGAGAGGAACGACACCGAAGTCACGAAAGAATTGCAAAAAATTTCACGACGAAAAAAGACCGGAGAAAGTTCTGCCTGAATGACGGAGACCCCCGAGGCGGCGTGATACAACCCGTTGAGGCTGCCGCGCGAAGGCGTGCGTTGAGAACGACGTGCAGTAGCAGACGAACTGCGAGCGAGTGACTGAGTGTGCTGGCGAGTTCGGTTGAAAGGTTGAGGTTTCTGAAGCTGGAGTGACCTATGTCGAAGAAGAAGGAAGGCACAGTCGAGTCGGGTACCGATGCCGCAGCGATCGATCCATCGATCGATCCATCAATCGCCGGGCTCTCGTACGAGGACGCGATGAAAGAACTTGAGACGCTCGTCGAGCACATCGAGCGGGGGGATGTTGGGCTCGAAGCGAGTCTGGCTTCCTACCGCCGCGGTGAGCAGTTGCTTCGGCACCTCAAGGGATTGCTCGATCGCGCCGAGACGACGGTTCGAACGATGAGCCTCGCCGAAGCTGAGCGCGGCGGCTGATCATCGGAGACCACGTCTAGGGACATGCTGCGCGGAGGTCGGCGGCGGAAACTCCCCTGCGCGATGGCCGCCCAAGGCACTCAAACAAAACACCCAAACAAGATTCCGAACTCCGTTCGAACACCGAAGTGGGTGCCCGTCAATGAGGGGCCAGTCAAAAGACGAGGCAAAGAAGACCTAGGCAAAGAAGACCTAGGCAAAGAAGACCTAGGCAAAGAAGATCGCGGCAAAGAAGATCGCGGCAAAGAAGGTCGAGGCAAATCCCCGAAGTTCATGACCAACGAACTTCGTTCGCAAGAGTTCCCAGTCCACGCAATGTCCGGCGATACCGAATTCAACCTCTTTCTCTCGATCTGGGCACCCACGGTGGTCGGAGGTCTCTTCGCGTTTCTCTTCGGCGCGTGCGCGGGCAGTTTCCTCAATGTTCTCGTCTGGCGTCTTCCGACGGGGCAGTCGGTCGTCACGCCGCCGTCGCGTTGTCCGAGATGCGGACATCAGCTTCGGTGGCATGAGAATCTCCCAATCGTTGGCTGGCTACTCCTGCGAGGCCGTTGCAGCGCCTGTCGCGTGCGGATCAGTCCGCAGTATCCGCTCGTGGAATTGCTCGTCGCCTGCCTCTTTCTCGCCGCATTCTTGGCGTTCTACGCGCCCCTGGATCGAGGGGCGGCGAGTCCGTTTCACGATGCGGCGAGTCCGTGGTGGCATCTTCAAGGATTCGCACGATCTTGGCCTGCGTTCATCGTCGTCGTGATCGCGATCTCTGGCCTCGTTGCCATGACGATCGTCGATGCGAAGACCATGCTGATCCCAGTCGAAATTCCGACGGTGGTCACCATGGTGGCGTTCGTCGGTTGGCTCGTGCAGGGTTTTCTTCCCGAGTCCCGAAGCCTTCGTGAATTCGTCCCGATTCCGGTCGCGAGTTGGACGGTGACGTTTGGTGCCGTCGGCATGATGTTGGGCCTCGGCGTGTCGCGGTGGTTGGTCGCCACGCGCAGGCTTCGGCCGTCGTTCGTGGATTGGGCTGACCACGTGAAGGAGGGGGACGACGGATCGGCCTACCCGCACGCGCGACGTGAAATGCTGGTTGAACTTGCCTTCATCGTTCCCGGGGTCGCGGGCGCCGGAGTGGCGTGTGTCCTCGCGGGCTTGCTCGGGTTCACATCCCAAGAGACGGTCTGTCAGCCGATGACCCTCCTCGGCGGCTCGATGCTTGGTTGGATTGTCGGGGGTGGGCTCGTTTGGGCGGTACGAATCCTTGGTTCACTCGGGTTCGGACGTGAAGCGATGGGGCTTGGTGATGTCCATCTGCAAGCCGCTGTCGGAGCAGCGTTTGGGTGGAAGGTCGCGCTCCTTGCCTTCTTCGTCGCGGTGTTCATCGCAATCGCATGGGTAGTGCTCTCTCTTGTCTTCCGGCGCTTCAGCACATTCTTTCAACGCGAGATGCCTTTCGGCCCGCACCTCGCGGTCGCGGCGATTCTGTTCGTCGTCGCGCGTCCGTTGGTGGTTTGGGGTGTCGATCAGTTTGCGAGAACGATCGATTCAGTCGTGACATCGACCGGCATCGCGCCAACGGTGGATGGCGTTGGAGGCGGAGAATTGGACTCGAAAATTCCGCGACGTCTCCCTCCTGCACAACTTGCGGAACCGAGCGATCGCAGGTGAAATGCGGCGGAGCGGGCAGCGATCTGAGGACGGAGCCTCGGCGACCCGCAAGCCTCCACTTTGGAAGGGACGCCATCACGATGTCAGGCATCACTCAGTTTTTCCGTTCGATTCGTTTTCTGTCCGTTGCGGCACTCGCTGCCGGTTCCGTTCTCGGTGGTTGCAACAGCGCACAGAAGGACGAACTGTCGATGTTGAAGGAGTCGAACGCGCAGCTCACCATCGAGCGCGACGACGCACGCAACGCGCTTGATCAGAGTGAGCAGGAGCGCCGTCGTCTCGATCAAGAGATCGCCACGCTTCAAGATCAGATGAAGCAGCAGCCACCGACCACGGCGCAGGCAGCGCCGACGACGGCGACGCCGAAGCTTGACCTTCCTGAGGGTGTGACCGCTGAGATGCAGAACGGCGTTCTCACGCTCACCATCGAAGGCGACGTGCTTTTCGACTCCGGCAAGGCATCGCTGAAGACAGACGCGAAGAAGACGCTCGATAAGGTCACTGCGGAAATCAAGAAGAAGTATCCAGAGAAGCGCCTCCGTCTCGCGGGCTTCACGGACAGCGATCCGATCAAGCGCTCTGGTTTCAAAACGAACTACCACCTCGGCTTTGAGCGTGCGTTCAGCGTTGGTGAGTACATGACTTCGAAGGGCGTTGCGACTTCGAAGATCGAGTATTCATCCTTCGGGCCAGAGATGCCGAAGTCTTCGAAGAAGGAATCGCGTCGCGTCGAGATCGCGATCGTCAACGAGTGATCCTTTGTGACCGATCGCGTGCTCTCCAGGGTCGATTTCGGCGTTGGTCGGAAGTGCGCGAGCAAGGTCGAGAGCCCGAACTCAATACGGAGCAACATCCACGGGACGACCCTTCGGGGTCGTCCCGTGTTGCATTCGATGGTGTTGCATTCGATGGTGTTGCATTCAAGCCTGTTGCATTCAAGCCTGTTGCATTCAAGTCTGTTGCATTCAAGTTTGTCACGCGTCAGACTCGTCGCACTTCAGGCATATCACATTCGAAGTGTGTCACGCCTCAGTCATCTCGCACGTCAATCTTGTCGCATTGCAATCTTGTCGCACCCAGTGGGGCGGCCGAACCAGAAGCGCGCCGTGCGTCAATGACGGTAGTACTCGTCGCCTGATTGCGGGTATCGCGCGCGGCGTCGCCACTTCTAGGCGCGGCGTTGAAGTCTCTGGTCTTCCATCAAAGGCCTCACGCCTCAAGCCTCACGCCTCAAGCCTCAAGCCTCAAGCCTCAAGCGCACTCACTTGAAGAGTTCGACGTCGACGCCCTCCGCGCGGATCTTCTCGACGAGCAAGTTGATCTTCGCAAGCGCCTCGTTGAGGCGATTCGCAGCGTCGGTCAGACCTTCATAGAGCGCGGGGTCCTTCATGAGGCGACCAATCGTGCCGTCGCCAGTTCGAGCCGCGATGAGCACGCGATTGAGTTCTTCGAGTGCGACGCTCGCACGATCGAGCATGGGGAGCGCGCCGTCGCGCAGCGAGCCAGCGTCCTTCGCGAGACTGTCCGCAAGCGCCTCGATGCGTTGCGCCATGCGTGACGCGTTCACCATCAACTCGCTCGCGCCGTGGACGGCGTCGCGCGCGTCGGTACGAAGTTGTTCGTCACCAAGCCACGACTGCGCTTCTGCAAGCGCCGCGTCGGCGCGCGCAAGCGTCTCCGTGAGCCGCTTGACGGCCGTTCGCACATTCTCGGGGTCCTCTGGAGCGCCTGGCTCCATCGGCTTCACAAGGTCGTTGAGGTTCCGCGCGAGCTCACCGATCTCTTTGAAGTTGTCGAGGACCGGCTTCAGTTCCTTGCTCACGCGCTCGACAAGGCGGTTCTCAATCGGCGTCACAGTGCCGCGAAGCACAAGCTCACGATCAAGGGGATAACTCTTGAGCGGCATCGTCATCGGTAGCTGCGCGGTGAGCTCGAGTCGCGCGCCCGAACCGAGCAGCGACGCTTGGACCGTCGGTACGCTTGGATCGGGAATTCGGACTCCATCATCGATCGCCGCGGTGATGAGCACAGGGCGATCGGCATCTTGCCAAATCTCGACACGCTCAATCGCTCCAACCGGAACACCATTCAACGTGACAAGGCTGCCTTTGCGAAGGCCGCCGGCATCGTTGAACGCCACTTGCAGCGGCCAACGTCGCGTAAAGAACGGCTCAATCTCGCCGAAGAAGAAAAGCAAACTCGCGCCACCTGCCAGTGCGCCAATCGTGCAGAGTCCAACGAGGATGTTTCGTACGCGCTCTCTCATGGCAGCACTCCCGGCACGCGAGCCGCATCGCGGTTCGACGAGGTCACTTCGCGAATCGCGCGCAACTCTTCCTCGCTGGCCTCACCGCGCAGAAAGCGTGAGACGATTGGGTCGGTGGAGCGACGGAAAAGTTCCGGCTCACCTTCGAGGACCACGTTACCTTCATGGAACATGACCATGTAATCAGCGACCTTAAATGCGCTCACGAGGTCGTGGGTGACCACGATACTTGTGACGCGCAACTCCTGCTTGAGTTTGATGATGAGTTCGTTGATCACGTCCGAGCGAATCGGGTCGAGGCCGGTCGTCGGTTCGTCGTAGAGCAAAACCTTCGGCTCAAGCACCACCGCGCGTGCGAGCGCGATGCGCTTCTGCTGGCCGCCGGAGAGTTCGCTCGGCAACTTATGAATTGCCGATTCAAGCCCGACAAGGCGGAGCACCCGCCGAACGCGCGCCTCCTCGTCGTACGGGCGATCGCCTTCAAGTTCACGGAGCGGAAACGCGATGTTTCCATAGACGTCAAAGCTGTCGAAGAGCGCGCCTTGTTGGAAGAGGAACCCAAACTGTCGGCGGATCGGTCCGAGGCGCCGCTCCGAGAGGGTGTCGATGCGTTCACCTTCGTAAATCACTTGGCCCTTGTCGGGCCGCAGAAGTCCGACCAGATGCTTGAGCATCACACTCTTGCCGCAGCCGGACGGCCCCAACACCACCGTGGTCTTTCCGCGAGGAAATGAAAGCGTCACGCCTTTGAGAACTTTTTGTCGGCCGAAACTCTTTACAAGCCCCACGATCCGCACGGGCGCGTCGGAGCTGTTCGTTCCGGCGTTGATTGATTCGGGAGGAAGGGAGGGCGCGAGTTCGGACACGGCCGTATCATCGGCCCTTCACCGCATGCTCCGCAAGTCGCGGGTGATGGGGATCTTGTGCAATCTCGCATGACAAGCGAACCGGACAGTTCTCACTTCGATCGCCGCCACGCGGAGACGGTCGCGCACGATCTTTCGTTTGCGGCACGCGGTGAACCCGCGCCAACGAAGACCTCGGTCACGCATGAGGGGCCGATCATCCGCGTCGAGCGCTTGGAGTTCGCTCCCAAACGGTCGTTGGATGGTCGAGCAACACCCGCAGCGATCCGCGATGTGGTTCGACATCCCGGTGCTGTCACCGTGGTTGCGGTGAAGGACGACGGGACGATGGTGCTTGTGCGCAATCGCCGGGTTGCAGTCGAGCGTTGGTTGGTCGAGTTTTGCGCGGGCAAACTCGAGCGCGGTGAGGATCCACAGGCTGCGGCGGCGCGCGAACTCGAAGAAGAGACCGGTTACGCCG